>JAOZPF010000002.1:17064-22914 GCA_029932895.1 Anaerolineae bacterium
CCCGAATCCAAGGGGGACCGGTTGGCGATTGGGCAGGTGCGGGAGTTGCAGCATCAGCTTTCTCTCACGCCGAATATGGGGAGCCGCCGGGTGGCGATCCTGGAGCGTTTCGAGCGGGCGACCCCCTCGGCCGCCAATGCTCTCCTCAAGACGCTGGAAGAACCACCCGGCTATGTCAACCTTCTGTTGCTGGCCCCCGATACCGATTCGCTTCTACCCACCATCGTCTCCCGTTGCCAGGTGATCCCGCTGCGGCCGCTACCGGCTCCTGTGCTCAGGCAGGCGCTGGAGGAGCGCTGGGGGGTGGGGGCGGAGCCGGCGCGGCTGCTGGCGCACCTCTCCGGGGGAAGGCTGGGGTGGGCGGTTCGGGCGGCAACTGACCCAGCGCTGTTGCGTCGTCGCCAGAAGCGGTTGGAGGAACTGACCACCTTGTTGCAAGCCCCGCTGGTGGACCGGTTCCACTATGCTAGGGAGCTGGCGCGTGATAGGGACGCCGCGCTGGAAGCGCTGGACCTGTGGACCGGGTGGTGGCGGGACGTGATGCTCCTGGTCGGCGGGGCGGAGGGGGAGCTCTCGAACATCGACCAGCGAACGGTGTTGGAGGCACAGGCCGCTCGGATCGGGCTGCGGCGCTCTCTCTCGCTGTTGAAGGCGACCCGCGCTGCGGCGGACCGGCTGCGTCGCAACGCCGACCCGCGGCTCACGCTCGAGGTTCTGCTGGCCTTTGACCTGCCCCAGTTGTAGTGTCCGTCAGACGCGCCCTGCTGCCCGCCGCAGCGCCTGCACGCACTCGAACGGAACGTGAACTGACCCCAGCATTGCGCCCTCGCCATAGTCCGGCCCGTGAAAATCACTTCCCCCGGTGGAGAGCAGGTCGTACTGCGCGCATAGGTTCAGCAGAGCCCGGACGTCCTCTGGGGAGTGAGCGGGGTAATATACCTCCAGCCCTTGTAGGCCGTAGGTGGTAAATTCCTCGACCCGGTCCAGTACGCCGGAGTGAGCCGGATGGGCCAGCACGGCGACGCCGCCCGCCTGGTGGATAGCCGTGATGGCTTCGCGGGGGGTTAGGCGCAGGCGAGGGGCGTAGGCCGGGCCGTCCCGACCGATATAACGGTCAAAGGCCTCCTGGATGGAGGTGACGTACTGGTGGCTGAGGAGTGCCCTGGCAATGTGTGGCCGCCCGACCGACTCGCCGCCAGCCAGGGCCAGCACTTCTTCCCACTGCAGCACCATGCCCCTCTGGGCGAGCTTTTCCACCATCTTGCGCGCCCGCCTGATCCGTGCCTGGCGCATCTCTTGCAGGCGTTCGTTGAGGTAAGCGTCGTTCGGGTCGATATAGAGACCCAGGAAGTGAATGTCCCCCCACTGGCCCTCGGAGTTGATCTCCACGCCGGGGATCACCTCCAGGCCGCTTCCGGCGGCGGTTTCCTGGGCCTCTGCCACGCCGGCCACTGCGTCGTGGTCCGTCAGAGCGATAACCCGCAGCCCGTGCTCCAGAGCGAGATGGACAATTTCCGGCGGCGTGAGGACGCCGTCGGAGACTGTGCTGTGGATGTGGAGGTCTACTTGGTTCCGTCGCATCGGGGCTCGACGGTGATGCGCAGAGCGGTCCGTTCCTGCCCCTCGATGATGACCTCGGCGAAGAAGGGGATGCAGGCAATGTCTATCCCGTCCAGTTCCAGATAGCCCCGGGCGATAGCAACGGCCTTGATAGCCTGATTGACCGCGCCGGCCCCAATGGCTTGCACGTCCACGTGTCCCTGTTCGCGGATCACCCCTGCGATGGCTCCCGCTACCGCTGTGGACCGGGAGTTAGCTGCCACTTTGATCAGATCCATTGGTCACCTCCGGTAGTTTGCTGTGTTGCCGGACCTTCCCGGGGGCACAATCCCTCGCTTCTAGGTGCGGCCATGGTATGCTCGTTGTCGACCAAGACGGTGCTGTTTGGCATTGTCATCTTATCACAAAGCGTCAGCCATCCGGTTTCCGCTGCGTTACAAAAGGGTTACGGGAGGTGTTTCGGTTTGGGGTGGTGTCCCGGAGGTGCGGCGCACCCCGTTGGCCCAAAAGCCCTGTTTGTGGGTCGCACCTCCTTGGAGCTTGTCCGAAAAATGCTCATAGCAGGGAGACTGTTGGCTTTCCGGACAGGCTCTTGGCCTGAACACAGGTGGGATTACCCGGTTGGGGGATGGTGATA
This sequence comes from Anaerolineae bacterium, assembly GCA_029932895.1. Classification (GTDB taxonomy): domain Bacteria; phylum Chloroflexota; class Anaerolineae; order B4-G1; family DUEL01; genus JAOZPF01. The sequence goes on from JAOZPF010000002.1 coordinate 19,262, forward strand.
TTTCAGGGTGAACGGGGTCGCTTGACGTACTCTTCCCCCCACGTTACAATAAGCGCGCTGGCAAGAGCGTGTGAGAAGGAGATGGAATATGGCCAAGATCACCAACGTTGTGAAACGGACCGGCGCGGTGGTCCCTTTCCGCAAAGAGCGCATCGCCAATGCCATCTACCGAGCGGCGGTGGCTGTCGGCGGCCGCGACCGGTCCGTGGCGGACAGGTTGGCCGACCAGGTTGTGGAGGCGCTGGAGGAGCAGGCCGCGCCCGGTTATACCCCCACCGTCGAGGAGATCCAGGATGTGGTGGAGAAGGTGCTGATCGAGAACGGGCACGCCCGGACGGCCAAGGCGTACATTCTGTACCGGGATGAGCGCGCCCGTCACCGTCGCGAGCGCGCCCTCCGCTCTGCCCAGTCCTTTGAGAATATTCCCTGGCGCAAGATATGGGAGGTGCTGGATTGGGCTGTGGCCCACGACCTTCACACCGTCGGACGGCTGAACGCTCGCATCGCGCGGGGTGAGTTCCCCCAGATCGTGCGCGAGACGGACCGCGCTTACGCCGAGGACATCACGACGGCGGCCGAGATGGTCCAGGAGCGCCGCGATGTCGTCCGCATCGTGATCATCGCTGGCCCCTCCTCCTCGGGCAAGACGACCACCACGGTCAAGCTCAGTCACCTGCTCAAAAAAGCTGGCTTGAATTTGATCCCGCTTACGGTGGACCATTACTTTTTTGATCTCGAGCTGCACCCGCGAGACGAATTCGGCGACTATGACTTTGAGACGCCCCAGGCCCTCGACCTTGCGCTCATCAACGAGCATCTGGTGCGTCTGGTCGCTGGCGAGGAGGTCAGGATTCCCTTTTACGATTTCAAAGCCGGCAAGCGATATGACGACCACACGCCGATGCACATTGGCCCTAACGATCTCATTCTCATTGACAGCCTGCACGGCCTGTTCCCGCCGATGACGGAGGGGGTCGCCGACGAGCAAAAGTTCAAGCTGTATATCGAGCCACTGTTGCAGATGAAAGGGGAGGATGGCAAGTATGTCCGCTGGACGGACCTGCGCCTGATGCGGCGCATGCTCCGCGACGCGGCCTACCGGGCCTACGACCCCCAGCGAACGCTGGAGCACTGGCACTATGTCCGCAGCAGCGAACTGCGCAACATCATCCCGCACATTGGGGAGACTGACTATATCGTCAACAGCGGTCTGCCCTACGAACTGCCCATTATGCGTGCTCGGTTGTTCGATGACTTTACCAAGTGGGCGGAGCAGTACAGGGATGACCCCCTCCACGAGGATGCTTTCACGCGCGCTGTGCGGGTACAGCGATTGCTGCAGGGGGTCACACCGGTCGAGGATGATTCGATCATCCCTCCCGACTCCCTTTTGCGCGAGTTCATCGGCGGCAGTTGTTACGAGTACTAGAAGGTTCGAGTCCGCGATGAGCCGCTATCTGATTGTAAACGCCGACGACCTGGGCTATCCTGCGGGCACAGTGGAGGCCATAGCGACCCTGTTTGAAGCCGGGGTCATCACCAGTGCCAGCGCGATGACCAATGTGGCTGATTGGCCGCGAGCCGCCGCCCTTCTGCGCGAGCACCCGGAGTGGGACGTCGGGGTTCATCTGGTGATGAACGACGGCGAGCCGGTGCTGCCGGCGGAGGAGGTACCAACTCTGGTGGACCGGCGGGGCCGCTTCCGCGACGGATTGCCGCTGCTGGCGCGTTATCCCCTTGTCTCACGCGCCGAGCTAAAGGCCGAGTGGCAGGCTCAGATCGAGCGGTTTACCGCCGATGCTGCCCGCTTGCCCTCTCACCTTGATCTGCATTGTCACTATCCCTACGTCTTTCCCGCCTGGTTTCGCCTCAGCCTGGAGCTGGCGGAAGCAGCGGGCCATATCCCCGTGCGCACCCCTTTCGACGATGGCCTGGAGGAAAGGGCAAAGGAGCTTTCAGCCAGCTATGGTGGTTTTCCCTCCTGGTTCATCGTCTGGCAGGGACGGCGGTACCGTGAGATGGTGGACCGGCGAGGGCTGGCGCGGACGAATTACTGGGAGTCATCCTTCTCCCAGGACGGCCGGCGGGATGTGGAGACGCTGCTTGGTATCCTGGAGCGGCTGCCGGAAGGGGTGACAGAACTTCTCTGCCATCCAGGGACCGTCGGTTGGCGGGTGCAGGACTACCAGGCTCTATCCGATCCCCGGGTGCGCCGTTGTATCGAGGAGCAGTCAATCCGCCTGATCGGCTACCGCGACCTGAAATCAGTGGCTCAGGGTTTGTCATGATAGCTGGTCCTGCCCGGCGACTCTCGCGCTGGGTGCTCCGCCTGGCTTTGCTGCTCTTTTTCCTCTGCTCTCTGCGCCCGGATCCCAGGCGGGTGGTCATTGGCCCGCCGCAGCAGGTGATCACCACCAACCCTCTTGTCGGCGTTCACACCCGCCTCACTGACGAGGTGGAGGAGTGGAAGATCCAGCGTAGCTTGCAAATGGTGCGGGAGATGGGAGCGGTCTGGATCGTCGAGTTCTTCCCCTGGGCCTATTACGAGCCTCGCCAGGGTGACTTTGACTGGTCCCACGCCGACATGGTCATAGCGCACGCTCGTGCCCAGGGGCTGACGGTGATCGCCCGGATGGGGTGGGTGCCGGAGTGGGCTCGCCCCGCCCCGCCAGGCCAGGAGACCACGCCCACCACCCTCGACGCCGCGCATTATGGTGACTTTGCTGCCTTTGTCGCCGCTTTTGTCGCCCGCTACCGGGGTCAGGTTGATCACGTCATCATCTGGAACGAGCCGAACCTGAGTTTTGAGTGGGGGTACCGCCCGGTCGACCCCGCTGCCTACGTGGAGATGCTGCGCGTGGTCTACCCGGCCGCCCACGGTGCCAATCCCGACGTGGTGGTGTTGGCTGGAGCGCTGGCCCCTACCTTGGAGCCTCCCACCAGCTCCGCCGGTCTGAACGACCTGGATTATTTGCGGGGGATGTACGAGGCTGGAGCGGCTCCCTACTTTGACGGGCTTGCCGCTCACGCCTACGGCCTGGGCTTTCCGCCGCAGGCCGACCCTGCGCCCGACGTGATCGACTTTCGCCGCGTCGAGCTCCTGCGGGCGGTGATGGTCGCCCACGGTGACGAGGCCAAGCCGGTCTATGTCACCGAGGCGGGCTGGAACGACCACCCGCGTTGGACCCGTGCTGTCCGCCCTGCCCAGCGGGTCGCCTACACCGTCGACGCCTACGAGTGGGCGCGCCAGAATTGGCCCTGGTGCCGCTGTGTGGCGATGTGGGCTTTGCGCTACCCGGCCCCCCTCCACAACTACCAGGACTATTATACCTTTGTCACCGCTGATTTCCGGCCCAAAGCGGTATACCTGGCGGTGCAGGCTTACACAAGGGGCGGTGAGCGATGAACACAGCCGTTGCCCATCACTCCATTGTCCATCGCCCCATTGTTCGTTATCCCATTGTTCATTGCCCCATTGTCCATTGCCTCATCGTATCACTGCTTCTCCTATCCGGCTGCCGCCCCACCGCCGACGGTCTGGGCCGAGTGCTGGAGAGCGGGGTGCTGCGGGTGGGGATGGACGCCAGCTTTCCGCCGTTCGAGTATATCGATGGGGAAGGGAACCTGGTGGGCTTTGACGTGGACCTGGCACG
>JAOZPF010000002.1:22924-35075 GCA_029932895.1 Anaerolineae bacterium
GGAGCGGCTGGGGGCTGAGGTCGAGGTCCAGTTCGTCGCCAACCTCCCCTACGACGGCCTCTACGACGCGCTGACGGCCCAGCGGGTCGACATGGTGATCTCGGCTCTCTATATCGACGCAGGGCGGACGAGGGAGGTGGCTTACTCGGCGCCATATTTCGACGCCGGGCAGGTGTTGGTGGTCGGGGCGGGAGGGGCGGGGGTCAATGGGATGGAGGACCTGGCGGGGCGGAAGCTGGCGGTCGAGTTTGGCAGTGAGGGTGATGTGGTGGCCCGTTCCTGGGCACAGAGGCTGGTGGGGCTGACTGTCATCCCCTGCCCGACCGCTGACGAAGCGCTATCCAGGGTGGCGTCGGGTGAGGCCGACGTAGCTCTTGTCGACCACCTCTCGGCGCTGGCGTGGCCTGGGGAGGGGTTGCGGGTGGTGGGGCCACCGGTGACAGCGGAGCCCTATGGGGTGGCGGTGCGGCGTGGTGACCGCCGGTTGGCGCGGGCGGTGGACGAGGCGCTGGCAGAGATGACCGATGACGGCACGATGGCAACGTTGCAGGAGCGGTGGCTGCGGGGCCACGAGTAGGGTTGGTGTCAGAGGGAGATGGGAGAGAGGAGAGGCATGACCACCTGCTGCCACGCGCTCCATAGCTCCGCCAGGTTGTGGCCCAGGGCCAAGTAGCAGGCCCCGGCGGCGGCGACAGCGGCTCCGGCGACGATGAGCGATAGCACACCGTGCATAGAGTGGGCCGTTTGCACACCCTGCGCCAACAGGATCAGTGCGTAGAGGGCGAGGACGCCTGTCACCATCAGCCGGGCTTCGGGGAGCAGGCTGACCGCGGCCTGTCCTATGCCGAGCTCGATTCCCCACAGGAGCAATCCGAACAGCGCCGTGACCGCCAGCCAGGAGGAAACGGCGACGCTCACCAGGTGGACGTGCACCTTGACCTTGCCCCGTCCACCCAGGAGGGCAGCCACGGGGAGGGTGAGGAACGCCGCTGCCAGCCAGGCGACCAGGGAGGCGAGCAAGGTCCATAGCCCGCTCAGGAGCGCGGCGCGCCCCAGTTGGCCGAGGGTCAGCAGCGACCATCGTTCGGCGAGAGGGCCAGCCAGCGCCGCGACGGTCTGCAGCAGGAGGAGGAAGGCGCTTCCCAGTATCACCGCGTAAAGCGAGCGGCTCAGCGAGGCCAGTTCCACTTCTGGCGCGAAGGTGTGCACACTGTTGAGAGCCACAGCGCCACCCCAGGAAAGGATGACAGATGGCGCAGTCGCCGCGCGTTGTTTCGCCAGTGCCTCTGTCCTGGCCGTCTCGATGATGTCTACAGGTTGGAGCACTGCGCCGCAGCGGCCGCAGGTATAGCTCCAGGCTGGGTTTTGCGCCCCACAGCGGGGGCAGGGGCGGGACGACGTCCCGCTTATGGCTGTCTCGTCTGCCCCCAGAATCCACGGGGCGTCGGCGGCCCGCCATTCCTGGCCCGCGCGCAACTGGTTCAGGAACCGCAGTCCGTTGCGGGCCAGGCCGTTGTTGGGATTGATCTGCAGGACCTGGTGCAGACACTCCCGCTGGGCCTCGATCCCCTCGACCGTCGCGCTCATCCACAACCAGACCCACTCGTTGTCGGGAGCGAGGCGAGCGGCCTCTTGCAGCAACTGGCGGGCCTGCGCCCTGTCGCCGGCCCTGGCTGTTGTCACGCCCTGCTCGATCAGGCGCGCTATGCGGTCTTCCCTGGCCATCGTTCCTCCACAGCTTGCATAGTCTGGGCAAAGAGCTGGTGCATTCGCTCTTCAAGCCGTTCCAGTTCCGCCAGCCAGCGGGCGGCGCGCTCTTGGTCTTTTACCGCGTCGGCGTTGATACGGACGTTGAGGGCCGCGCCCTCAAAGGCCGCCCGCGCTGCGTGGGCAGCGGTGCCGGCGTCGGTGATGCTGTTGGGGTTACCCAGGCGGGCCGCGGTGTGGACCAGTTCCAGCGTCGCCACCGTGTCCTGTGCGGTGGCGAGGGGAACCTCGGCGGCGTGACAGAGAGCCGCCTGGATGGCGGCCTGCCGCGCGGTCTTTTCCTCTTGGGTACCCTTGGGCAGCCGGAATGCCGCCACCACCTGATTGTAGGCCGCGGCGTCCTCTTCGACGCGCCCGGTGAGGGCGGCGCGCAGTCGCTCCGCTTGGGCGACCAGGCCTTCCAGCTCGGCTTGCGCTGACCCGGCCCCCCGCCGGCCCAGTGTCAACCGGGCGACCATTGCCGCCAGTCCGGCTGCCAGTGCCCCGGACAGTGCGGCCACCGACCCCCCGCCAGGAGTTGGGGAGCCTTCCGCCACCGCGTCGAGAAAGATGGTGAGAGAAGAGCTGTCTTGCTCTGGTAGCAGGTTCTCCAGCACCTGCTCCGGCTGCAGGTCAAGTCGGAGGTGCCACGCTGCCGCGTCCAACAGCGCCTGCTGAGGGACCAACCCGATCAGCTCGCTGTGGGTTACTGCTGCGCCGTAGCGGGCTGCCTCGCTCTTGACCATCTCCACCACGCGGTGGATGGGCGTGCGGCCAAAGTCGGTCAGGTTCATCGAGACCTGGGCCTGCCCCTCCACCAACAGCCCCAGCGCTTTGACGTAGCGCAGTCCACCGGAGGAGTGACGCACGGCACGGGCGATGCGCCGCGCGACCTCCACATCGTCGGTGTCCAGATAGACGTTAAAGGCGATGAGGAAGGGGCGCGCCCCGATGACCGTCGCCCCAGCCGGGCCGAGGCGGGCGGGACCATAGTCGGGAGCGCGGTCGGGATTGGTCTCGATCTCCACCCGTAGCCGTTCATACTCCCCCCGTCGCACGTCGGCCAGGTTGACTCGCTCCGGCCTGGTGGCGGCGGCCTCGTAGAGATAGACCGGGATGCCCAGTTCCTCGCCCACGCGCTGGCCCAGTCGCCGGGCGATCTGGACACATTCCTCCATCGTGACACCTCGCACCGGGACAAAGGGCACGACGTCCGTGGCTCCAATGCGGGGGTGCTCGCCCTGGTGCTGCTCCATATCGATGAGTTGGGCGGCGCGGGAGATACCCTGGAAAGCTGCCTCCTCAATTCCTTTGGGCGGTCCCACCATCGTCACCACGGTCCGGTTGTGATCGGCATCCGATTGGACGTCCAGCACTTGGACGGTGGGTACGGCGCGCATCGCCGCGACGATCTGTTCGACCACCTCTGTTCGCCGCCCCTCGCTAAAGTTGGGCACACATTCGACAATCTGGTTCGGCATAGTCTCTCCTTCGTTCTGGTCTGATTATAACGGAAAGTGGCTCTGAGAGGAAGCGCGCAGCGGATTGAGCGGATTGAGCGGATTGAGCGGATGGAGCAGGGGCGGACCTGCGCGCCCACCCAGGCGGCCCCAAGCCCGAGTGGTCACGTGAAACGAATCCAGGCCGTGCGCCAGGTGACAAAAGCGTGGTTCTGTGCTAGAATACTCGCCTGCTGGGGCTTGAATTCTGATGATCTTTGCGCTTACATCGTCCGTGATTGCGCCGCTGGTCGGCCTCGTTGCTCTGCTTCTGGTTGCAGGGTTCCCCCGGCTACACCCCTACAAGCGGTTCGTGGTGCCGGCAAGTGCCGGATTCTCCTTCATCGCTGTGCTCTTTGCGCCCCTGGAGCCGGTGCAAACCGTTGTTCTGTTCCACTGGCAGCCCTCGATCTTTGTCGGCGTCTCTCCTGCTTTTGTGGCCGAGCCGCGTCTCTGGTTTTTGGCCCTTGCCTTTTCCGGCGCTGTCGCCGCCAGCGCGTTGGTGCAGTTGGGTCGCATCGCCGAGCCGCGCTTTCCCCTTGACGGTTCGGTGTTGGGGATGCTGGCGGCGGGGTTGGCGGGGTTGTGGGCAGCGAACCCCCTCACGCTCCTCCTTGCCTGGGCCGGGTTCGACCTTTCCTGGGGGTTGGGAGCGGTGGCTGGGGGATTCCGGCTGCGGCGGGTGGCGTGGGGGGCAGGACTCGGCGGGCTGGCGGTCCTTGCCCTGTGGGCGGGCGCGTTGGTCGCTGGCGAGCACGGCAGCGCGGTCTCTTGGGATTTGATGAACCTGAGTGGGCCGGGAGGAGTGTTGCTCCTGGTGGCCGGATTCCTCCGCCTCGGTCTCTACCCGTGTCACCTGACGCTCCCGGAGGAGCGCGGACGCCCTCTTCCTGCTGTTGCTCCTTTGCTGCTGGGTGGTACGTTGGGGTGGTGGTTGTTGGCCCGGGTGACGATGTCCGGCGGCGCAGCCCTCCTCGCTGCACCCTGGCTGGAGGCGGTGGCCGTGGCCTCTTTTGTCGGCGGGGGAGTGTTGGCCTGGACCAGGCCCGGGTCGGCGGCAGGATGGCCGTGGATAGGTCTGGCGGCGCTGGGCGCTTTGCTTTGGGCTGGCTTGCGGACTGGTGATGGTGTCGCGACGGTTATGGTGGCGGGCGGAGCGGCCTGGGCGCTTGGAGCGACCTTGCTCTGTCTCGACCGTGGGCTGGAGCGAGGGGCACCGTGGTGGTCTGTCGCTCCCGCTGTGGGGGGGCTGACCCTCGTGGGCGCGCCAGCGACGCTGGGATGGGTTCCCATGACGCAGTTGCTGCGCTCGCTTTCCCCTCTGACACCGTGGCGGACGGTCGCGTTCGTGGTGGGGTACGGCCTGCTGGTAGCGGGCGTAGCCCGCCGCCTCCTGCGACGCGCGGTGGTGGAGGAACCGGTCGGTTCGCTCCTCGCGGCAGCGCGGGTGGCGGGTCTGGCGCTGCCAGCTCTGTTGCTGCTCGGCGCTGGTCTCTTCCCCACACACCTCCTATCTGATGCTGGGTTGGGCGCCCTTTCGCGCCCGGGGTTGCTTGGTTGGGGGCTGTGGTTAGCGGGGCTCATTGTCGGCGTGGCTCTCTTTTGGGTGGGACGTCGCTACCGGGAGCGGCTGGGAGCACTTTTGGGCCTGGTGCACGATCTAGTCCGCCTGGAGTGGCTACTGCGATTGGTGCTCGAGAGTATGGAACGGCTGATAGCATTTCTCGGCGCGCTCGCCGACGTGATGGAGGGCCCTGGGGCCATCCTGTGGGCGTTGGCGATCTTTTTACTCGTCCTCCGGGTCATCGTGGGGCGCTGATGGATACTTTGTTGTCGATTCTTGATCGCATCTCGTTCCTGGCGGCGATGCCAGCCGTCGCCGGGCTGCTTGTCACCCTGGGGATGATCTTCCTGAGCCGTTCCTGGCAGGCTCGGGTTTTGGGGCTGGCGATTCTCTATTTTGCCCTGGGTCTCCTCTACACGCGGGTGATCCGCCCCGAGGTGGCTCTGATCAAGGCGCTCATTGGCTGGCTGATCTGTCTCACTTTCTATGTCACCGGCCGCTATCTGGACGAGCGACAGGGGCGTGAGGTGGAGAAGCCGCCTCGGCAGGGGCGACATCTGCCTTCCCTGGCACCTGCCACACCGCTGCGGGCGCTTGTCTTGCTGGCGGCCTTTGTCATCGCCTACTCCGGCTCTGTTCACCTTTCCCTGCCTCGGGTGCCGGGAGACGTTGGACTGGCTTGCTACCTGCTGGTAGTGACAGGGTTGTTCCTCGCCGGCATTTCGGAGGACCCTCTGCGAGTTGGGATGGGATTGCTCCTCTTTATTTCTGGGTTCGACCTGTTCTTTGGCTCGCTGGAGCCGAGCCTGGTGGTGGCTGGGCTGCTGGGCGCAGCGGGGTTCATGCTTGCGCTGGCGGTCACGTTCATGGCCGTCACCCGCGCCGCGGCTGAGGAGGAGCGGTCGTGACCGGGATGGTTCTCTTCCTGGCCCTGCCGCTGATAGCCGCGGCATTGGCCTATACGTTCCGCCAGTGGCGGAATGTCTCTTTCCCCATAGCGGTGGGCGTCTCCCTGGCGCTTGGCCTTTTGCTGCTCTTTGTGCCACTCGACCAGCCTATCACTGTGTTGGGGCGTGAGGTCGTGTTGGGAGGGGCGGTCACGGTGCTGGGGCGAGAGCTGGTGCTCGGAACGGCAGCGCAGACGGCGTTGGCCTTTCTCTTTCTGACAGGCGCTGGTCTCTTTCTCCTGGCGTGGTGGTTGGCCCCGGAGGGCCTCCTCTCATCGGTCGGCCTGGCGCTGCTGAGCCTGCTGGGTGGGGTACTTTTGATCCGTCCCCTGATCTATGCGGCGCTCCTTTTCCAGATCGCGGCCGCCCTCTCGATTCTGGCGCTCCACGCCGATCCCCGTTCTCCGGTGCGGGGTGGGTTGCGCTATCTGACTTTTGTCGTCCTCGCCCTGCCAGGGCTGATGGTCTCCCACTGGATGCTGGACATGTACGCCGTGACCCCCGATCAACCGGGCCTTCTCTACGGGGCGGCCGCGCTGGTTGGTTTCTCCTTTGCTCTGCTGCTGGGCGTGGTCCCTTTCCACCCGTGGGTTCCCGCCGTGGCGCGGGATGGCGCGCCATTGGCCTCGGCGCTGCTATTCTCGGCGAGCGGCGGGACGGTCTGGTTCTTACTGCTGAGTTACTTGCAGACCTATCCTTGGCTGGTCAGCGACCAGCGGTGGGTTGCGGTGCTGACGGCGCTAGGAGTGATAACGGCGATAGTCGGCGGGCTGTTGGGGATGACGCAGCGCGGGCCGGGTGCGTTGATGGGATATGCAGTGATGGTGGACACAGGTCTGCTGCTGGCTGGGCTGGGGCAGTCCAGCCGGACCGGTGTTGATCTCACTGTGGCGCTGGTATTTGCCCGCTCTTGGTCCCTTGCTCTCATGGGGGCGGGCCTGGCGGGGTTGCGACTGCACGGCGACGAGGCACAGCCCGGTCTGGCCCGGCGCGCGCCTTGGAGCACAGTCGCCCTGGCGGTGGGAGGGCTTTCCCTGGTCGGCTTTCCCCCCACTGTGGGTTTTGCCCCCCACTGGGGGTTGTACCGCCTGCTATTCCATGCTCAGCCGGTGGTGACCCTCCTGCTGATGCTGGCCTCGGCCGGTCCATTGGTGGGATTATTGCGCTTGTTGTACCGGTTGTTGAGCCGCCCTCCCCGCATCGTCGGCATTCGGGAGGAGGGGGAGGGGGAGGAAGAAGAGGTGCCTGTCCGAACCGAGTCGCCAGCCGTGGTAGTTGTGTTGTTACTCTTGGCCGCTGGGGCGATCGGGCTGGGGTTATTCCCCACTGGCATCATGCGGGCCGCGGCCCGTCTTGGCGCGTCGTTCACTATCTGGGGGCCGTGAGCGTACTGTACACTGCCTCCAGACGCGGGATGAGCACGGCCCAATCATAGCGGGCGGAGACAAAACTGCGGGCTGCCCGGCCCAGCGCTGCCCGCTGCGCGGGGTCGCGCAGCAGGCGAACGACCGCCGCAGCGAATGTGTCCGGCTCGTCGGCTAGGAGTAGCTCCTCCTCGTCCCTCACCGGGAACCCCTCTGCCCCCAGCCTGGTGCTGACCACCGCCCGTCCCATCGCCATTGCCTCTAGGAGCTTGAGCCGCGTCCCGCCGCCTATCCTGAGCGGGGCGACATAGACCGCACCCCCGGCGATGTAGGGCTGGACCGCTTCTACCCATCCGGTCATGGTGACCGATGGATCGCTCTGCAATGGGGCCAGCCGGCGATGGGGTTGTTGCCCGACAATCCAAAAATGGGCCTGGGGGACCGCCCGTCGGATACGAGGGAGAACCCGGCGAGCGAACCAGAGTGCCGCGTCCACGTTGGGCCGGTAGTCCATCTTGCCGCTAAAGACCAGGGCCGCCTCACCCATCCCGGGAGCGGGATGGAGGTCGGGCGCGTAGGTGGAGACATCGACCCCGTTGGGTATGACGGTCGGCCGCAGCCCCGGCACCAGCTTCTCCAGGGCCGCCGCGTCGGCCGCGGAGACAGCCAACACGTGGTCGGCCCGGCGGCAGGCCTGGGCTTCGTAGCGGCGGAGGCGCTGCCATTGGACAAGCGAGTAGGCCGCGGCGTGGTAACGGGAAGGGTGGACCAGGTCGGTGCGGAAAGCGCGCTTTTGCAGCAGGTACTCGCAGTTGTGGTCGTCAAAGAGGATAAAGGGGCGGGGACGGGCCGCCTCTAACAGGCCCAGGTAAGGGGCCAGTTCGATTCCCTCCACGTGTACCCCATCAAAGGACTCGCGGGCCAACCACGCGGCGAGACGTTGGCGGAAGGTGGCGCTCTCCAGCCGCAGTGCCATATCGGGCAGGGGGGAGAGCAGCATGTCGCGCAGCCGTTGGGCGGTGGAGTGAGGGGGCTGAGGGACCGTCTCGACTTGGGCGCAGGCGGCGGCGAGGGGTGGGGCGGGGCGGGGGTCCTGACCCGGGGAGAGGAAGGAGAGCAGGCTGACCTGGTGGCGGGAGGCCAGCCCAGCGATCAGTCCCCAGTTTCTAAGAGCTGTTCCCTGCCGGGGCGGGTAGGGGAGTTGGGGGGTGAGGAAGAGCAGTTTCATCACTCGATGATCACCAGTGCACCGATCTCGGCCCAGTTGAAGAGCGTCTCCGCCTCCTCGATACCCAGGATGATGCAGCCGTAGGATGCCGGTGAACCCAGCAGCCCCGCCCACAACCGCTGACCGTTGGAGAGGATAGGCAGGGCGTGGATGCCGTTGTAAACGTCGCCACCGGCCCGATAGACGGCGATAAAGTGGGGCATCCACAGGTCCCACTGGCTGGCGTAGGCGTTCTCATCCTTGTCCAGCACCTGAAAGATGCCGGTGTAGGTCGGGGAGGTGGCGATGCCCGTGGAGACAGGCCAATCATAGAGCAGCAAGTCGTTCTCGTAAACGCGCATCCTCTGCTCGGGGATGCTGATGACGATCCGCTGGGCGGGCAGCGGCAGATAAGGGGTGAGGACGTCCTGGGAGGGGATGGTCAACTGCTGACCGACCGAGAGCCAGTTCAGGTCCACGTTGGGATTTGCCTCGGCGATGAGGCCGGGGGGCATGCCAAAGCGGGCCGCGATGATGGTGAGCCGGTCGCCATACTGGACGGTGTAGGTGCGCTGCGGGTGGGTGAGGTAGAGGGAGACCGTTCCGCCGCCCGCCTCGAAGGCGGCTACGATATCCTCCGTGGCCTCGTCCAGCCGGAACCCCCGGCCATCGCCCAGCGCGGCGGATAGGTCCGCCAGCGTCGCTTGCACGGCCGCGGGGTCGGCTGTGACCTGCAATGTTGAGCCGTCTTCTGCCAGCTCTACGCGCAGCCAGTGGGCCATCTCGTCGTGGCCCAGGCTCCAGGTCAGCGTCTCGTCCGTCAGCACGTCATAGGCCGTGAGTGTCAGCGGGCGGGAGAGCATCTCCTCGGCCTGGGCCAGCGCTGGCCTGGCGTCGGAGACGGCTGGTGGTACCGGCTGCACCGCCAACGTGACCACGTTCTCCGGCCCCAGGTGGGTCGCCACCAGCGTCAGCCGGTCGAGGGTCGCCTCGATGTCGAGCGCCTGACCGTCCCGACCGGGTACGGCGACCAGGTCGTCCCCTTCCAGGCGGAGGGTCGCGTTCAGCGGCTCCGTCGAGACCTCGGCGGCTAGCTCCTTCAGCGCGGTGCGGGCGGCCTCGGCATCGAGAGCCCAGATGGGATCGACCGGGTACTGGGCCAGCCAGATACTCAGCAAGGTGCGATAGCTTTGGTCGGCCCGGCCGATGGCGTAAGCCGCCCGCACAGTGGCCTCGATGTCGAGGTGCAGTCCCATCTCTCGCCACGGCACCGACCAGGAGCGGTCCCCATCGCGGAGGGTGAGTGTGCCGCTGTCGTATTCGCTATTCACCTCGGCCAGGCGGGCTGCTGCCTCGTCGGGGTCTAGCCCGCCCAGGTCCACGCCCAGCACGGTGACGTTGGGATAGACGCGTCCCTCGTATGGTCCCAGCGCCACGTTGAGTACCATCCAGGCAGCAAAGAGGCCCACCGCCCCCAGAGCCAGCAGCATAGGGAAGACCACGCCGAGGGAGAGGCAGCCTCGTCCACGGCGGGCTGTTCTTGGCTGTGGACGGGCTGGCTGTGTAGCTGTTGGTCGTGTGGCCGTTGACCGTCCGCTTAATCTGCTTAATCTGCTCAAATCCGCTCCATCCGCTCCATCCGCTTAAATCCGCTTACCATTACCCACCCGGCGGCGTCACCTCAAGCGACTGGATCATCTCGTCAAGCAGCATCAGACTCGGCGTGAAGCTGGCTCCATCCTGAGCGTTCAGTTGTAGAGCGGTGTCATTCAGATAGTTATCAAAGTTGTCGGCAAAAGCCTCAAAGTCCCCTCCCGGAATCGAACTCTCGTCGGGAGGAAGGGTGGGGTGGGAGGCGGGCAGGATCGCTGCCACATAGTACGCGCCGTCGTCCGTGAGGCCCTGGAAAGTGTAGAACATTTCGTGGTTGTTGACTGGAACGTAGGACTGCGTGTATTGAGTCAGGAATCGCACCCCCTGTCCGTTTTGGAAGTTGAGGATGGCGGTCTGCGTGTGCAGCATTTGTCCGGCGTTGAACAGTGGCAGGAAGGGGAGATTGCTTGTGGTAAAGCTTCCTTCTGCTGGTGGGACTATTCCTCCTGCCAGTAGCGCCTGGAGGTCGGCGGCGTTTTGCGCGAGCATACTTCCGGGCTCGAAGTCACTGACAGGGTAGATGTGTATGACCGGTTCGTGGAACGTATCCGGCAAGATGTAGCCGACGAAGGAGAAGCGGATGTGTTCTGGGATGATGTCGCCGTTCATAAATTCCTCTGCCGGGACGATCTCGGCTATCACGTCGCTGGCGAGCGAGTCATCGTAGGAGAAGCTGGCCCCATGAAACACCACATCGGGGACTATCTCGACCGTCGGTTCCTCCCCGCCGGGGGCGCATTCGCCGCGGAAAAAGGCCCACTCCTCACACTCGCTGCCATCGGCAAAGATACAGATACCGACCTGTCCCCCGTCCGCGGCAGTGCGGATCTCCAGGGTGCCTCCTTGTTCCTCGCAGTAGACAGAGGCCGGATTGGCCAACCCGGTATCGCCGCTCGGTGGTGTTGCTGTTGGTATCACTGGCGTGATCGTCGGCCCGGCTGGGGCCGTGGGGGCCGACATACCGCAGCCGATGGTAGCCGCCGCGCTTAGGAGGGCCGCCAGGCCCAGGGCCATAATCTTTTTCATCTTTTGTTCCTCCTTTGTTTTCCTCCCGGCAATCATCATTCATTTCGAGTAGAGGTTGCCAGGGAGTCACCTTGCGCCCTGATTGTAGCATATTTCCCTCCTGGCGGGAACTCGGCGGTTTCGTCGCGCTTCTGCGCCGGTTCACTCCTGCCGCAGGTGTTTGCGTCCGGGCTTTCGCTCTCTGTCAAGATGGAGTACAATTCGGGCCAATGGCAGGGGTGACAAATGGGGTGAACTGGCGTGACCTTTGTCACCCGCGCCGGGTACCTACCGACACTTGAGAGAGCAGAGAAGAACGGGTATCATAGTTTCTAATCCCACAGGACGGGCAAGGAGGCGGCTGTGAAGTTTTGGAGAGAGCCGTTGGACCTGAAGGACATCAAGGTTCCCCACGGTGAGATTCACGTGCTGAAGGAACGTTGCAAGGGCTGTGGTTGGTGTATCGAGTTCTGCCCTCGTGACGTGCTCGAGATAGCGGACGAGATCAACGCCAAGGGGTATCACCCTCCCCATACAGCTCAACCGGAGGCCTGCGTCAGTTGCGGCCTGTGCGAGTTGCTCTGCCCCGAATTTGCCATCTATGTCACCGAGACAGAAGGAGAAGTGGTATCGCTATGAGTGCCAAGAGCCACAATGGCGTATTGAGTGGCGAGTTCTTTATGCAAGGGGATATTGCCTGCGCCGAGGGCGCGATCTGCGCTGGCTGTCGCTTCTTCGGCGGCTATCCCATCACGCCAGCCACCGAGATCGCGCAGCGGATGAGTGTGCGTTTGCCGCTTGTGGGCGGGGTCTTTATCCAGATGGAGGATGAACTGGGCTCTATGAACGCCGTGCTGGGCGCCTCGTGGGCCGGGAAAAAGGCGATGACGGCGACCAGCGGCCCGGGCTTCTCCCTGATGATGGAGAACCTGGGGCTGGGCATTATGATGGAGACCCCCTGCGTGCTGGTCAATGTGCAGCGGGCCGGCCCTTCTACCGGCCTGCCCACGCTGGTGAGCCAGGGGGACATGATGCAGGCGCGCTATGGCTCCCACGGCGACTATGCCATCATTGCTCTGGCCCCCTCCTCGCCGCAGGAGTTGTTCGATCTGACCATCCACGCTTTCAATCTGGCTGAAATCTACCGCACGCCGGTGCTGGTGATG
>JAOZPF010000311.1 GCA_029932895.1 Anaerolineae bacterium
TTCTCTCGATCCTGGCCGACCAGGCGGCCGTGGCGGTGGAGAATGCGCTTCTCTTTGAGCAATCGGACCTGGTGGCCGAGATTGTCCACGAGATGCGCACCCCCCTGACCTCGATCGCGGGCTATGCCCAGATGATCAGACGCCCAGATGTCTCGGAAGGGCAGCGCCAGACCTTTTCCCGCACGATCGAGCGGGAGGCGATGCGGTTGGGCCGGATGGCCAACGACTTTTTGAAGCTGGCCCGCCTCGAATCGGGGCGCGCCTCGCTGGTCTTGGAGCCGGTGTTGTTGGACGAGGTGATCAGAGAGACACTGGAGGTGCTGAGGCCCCAGGCGGAAAAGAGGGGTGTTGCCCTCCAGGTGGACACGCCTGGACCGATGCCCAGGGTGGTCGGCGATGCGGAACGGCTCAAGCAGGCGTTGATCAATTTGGTGGCCAATGGGGTCAAGTTCTCGCGCCCGCAGGACCGGGTGACGGTGCGGGTCCGAAAGAGGGAGCAGGAGGTTGTGATCGGCGTGATCGACACCGGCCCGGGTATCCCGCCGGAGGCGCAGGCGCATCTCTTTCGCAAGTTCTACCGCGCGCCGGGCGTCGAGGATGAAGTGGAGGGCAGTGGGCTGGGAATGGCGATCAGCCGGCAGATCGTCGAATCCCACGGTGGCAAAATCTGGGTCGAGAGTGAGGTGGGCAAGGGTACGGCGGTATATTTCACCTTGCCGCTCCCTGAGGACGCAGGAGATTAGCGGCACGCAGAGGGAGGGAGCCGTGAAACGAGCGGTCAGTGTGAGCCTGGGAAGCTCCACTCGTGACAAAAAGGTCGTGGTGACGCTAAAGGATCAGGCCATCCAGGTCGAGCGCATCGGCACCGATGGCGACGTAGAGGCGGCTCGCCGCCTCTTTGCCGATCTAGACGGCAAGGTCGATGCGCTGGGGGTGGGTGGGGTCGATCTCTACCTGCGGTTGGAGGGGCGGGAGTACCCGCTGTACGCGGCGCTAAAACTGGTCGACGCAGTCCACCAGACGCCTGTGGTCGATGGGCGGGGGTTGAAGCACACGCTGGAGCGGCGCGTCTTTGAGCTGGCGGAGTCAGCCCTGGGCGGGCGGCCTCGCTTTCGCTGCGCCTTTATCCCCGTGGCGGTCGACCGGCTGGGATTGGCCCAGGCCGTGGCGGAGGTGGCGGACGAGGTTATCTTTGGCGACCTGATGATCGCCCTTGGCGTTCCTATCCCCGTGCGGGGGCTGCGCAACTACAAGCGGCTGGCCCGCGTGATGCTCCCGCTGGTAAGTCGCTTCCCGATGAGCATGCTCTTTTACGGCAGCGGCGGGGCCGAGCAGGAACCTAAATACAGTCGCTATTTCGAACAAGCCGACCTGATCGCCGGTGATTTCCTCTTTATGCGCAAATATATGCCCCCCGTTCTGGAGGGCAGGACTGTCATCACCAACACCACCACGCCGGAGAATGTCGCGCTGCTGCGCGAGCGGGGCGTGCGGACGATGATCACGACCACGCCGCGCTACGATGGGCGCTCCTTTGGCACGAATATGATGGAGGCGATGCTGACTGCTTACGCGGGCAAGGGCCGCCCGCTGAGCGATGGTGAATTGAACGAGTTGATCGACGAACTCGACCTCCGGCCCAGCGTGGAGCGGCTGGACAAGTGATGGTCGGAGGGGAGACGGGGGAGGAGAAGATGGGTAGAAAGCTGCTGGGGATACTTTTGGTTCTCTCCATAGCTGGCGTGGCTGGGCTGGCCTGCGAGACTATGGAGGCGACGGTGACGCCGGATATTCAGGCGACGGTCGAGGGGGCCGTCGCCGCCACCGCGACGGCCCAGGCCGGCCTGCAAGCGACCGTCGGCACGGCTGTGCAGGCTACGATCACCGCTGTCCCCTCGCCCACGCCGCCGCCGGACGTGGAGACGATGAGCGAGGAGGAGCTGGCGGCCCTGGTGGATGAGGCCGTGACCGAGGCGGTCGAGGCGACAGAACAAAGCTCGACCGCGGCGACAGAGGCCGCGGCTGACGACGTCGTCACCCCGGAGGAGGTGGACGAACTTGCCATCTACGTCTCCGATGCCGAGGCGGCTATCGAGTACGCCGCCGAGTTGGCCGCAATCTATGACGATCTCTACGGCGAGTTGGCGACCGAGACAGTGGCTCTCCTCACTGATGTCGAGGATGACCTCGCCCTGCTGGCAGAGAGCGCGGCGGCGATGACCGAACTGCTGGTGGATATGGAAACGAGCCTGGAGCAAGGGGTGGAGCTGGCAGATGAGACCATCGCGGCGCTGGCGAGCGCGGCTCAGACCGCCAGCGAACAGGCGGCGCAGGCTCAGGCCCAGGCGCAGGATTGGCTCCAGGACCTCCAGGCGGCGCGTGATGAGCGGGTGGCTGCGGCGCTGGCTGTTCAACCCACTGCCGTCGCCACCGACCGCCTCTCCGCTATCCAGAGCGCATTTGACTATGTTGACTCGGTGCGCCAAGCCCTGGACGATGGGCGCATCTCTCAGGCCGAGCTGAGCGCCATCGCCCAACTGGGAGCCAATGCCAGCGCCAGCCTGAACGGTCACGGCGGCCCCCAGTTGCAGCAGCTATCGGGCTCTATCGACCAGATCACCGCGCAACTGGCCCGCGGTCAGCCGTTCCAGGCTCAAGCTGCACTGGGGAACCTGGAGGGCGCTCTGGGGACGAGGCCTTCCCGCCCCTCCAGGCCGTAATATCGGTCCGCCCTTGTGGACGAGTGATGTCGGGAAGAAGAAACGGGATTGTCATCGCGCTCGTCGTTGCAGCAGTGGCGGGAGCGGCCATGCTTCTCCTCAGCGCGTGGCCCACGCCGCCGCCCGTCCCCGGCGCGGTCACGCCGTCACCCATTGTTGTGGTGACGCAGGTCACTCCTGCCCCACCGCAAGTGACCCGCGCCTATGCGCCCCTCTACTCTGGCAGTCCTACGCCGAATCCCACCCCTGTTGGTCACGCCAACCCCGCCCGCAACCAGTTCTACGAGGTGCAGGCTGGCGACACACTGGGAGGAATCGGCGTTCTCTTTGGCTGCACGGCGGACGAGATCGCGGCTGCCAACGGGATCGAGCCGGATGCCATCTGGCCCGGTCAGGTG
>JAOZPF010000069.1 GCA_029932895.1 Anaerolineae bacterium
GCGGATCGTGCGCCGGGGCCGGGCCAACTCTCCTCGGTCGATGAGCGCCGCCAGCCCGCGAGCTATCTCCAAAAGCGCCGCCACGCCCGACCCGTTGTCATTGGCTGACGGCTGGGGGTGGCAGAGATGCGCCACCAGCACGATTTCCTCGTCCGTCGTGCCGGGGATGGTGGCCTCAACCACTTCCAATGAGCCGTCATACAGACGCGCATCCACGTGGGCGCGCACCCGGAGTGTGTGTTCGCGCGCCAGCCGCCGCAGCCGTTCTCCCTGCCGCGGTGTGAGCGCAAAGCCAAACCCCCGCGGCTCTCCACCCTGCCACCAGAAGGAGGTGTACTGAACCGCATCGGGCAAGGCCCAGGGAGGTCGGACCGGCTCTACCTCCGTCATCCCGTCATAGAGCAATCCGACAGCACCGCGCCGGATCACCGCCAGATCGTGCACTCGCTGCACGTTCCCCCGCGCCAAGACGATCTTGCCGCGCAGGTCAAGACCCTCAAGCTCCGCCGGGTCCTCTCCCTTCTCCAGCACCACCATCTCCGCCTCGCCGTCAAAGGAGAGGCTGCGGGCGACGAGGGCAAGCGGCAGCTCCCGATAGTCAGCCAGCTTGCGCGCCTGGTCAGATGGCTCGATCAAGTGGAGTGTCGCCTCACGCCCCTCCCACTCCTGAAAGCTAAAGGCCGACCAAAACATCGTCGACTGGTCGGCGGGAAAGGTCAGAATGCGCGACACGAGTCCCGCACGCCCCAACTGCTCATGAACCCACTCGGCAGCGCGGCGAAAGCCCGGGCTGGCCTGAATACGATGATGACGGGTCACCTCGGCCACTGCACGGGCCGCAGCCGTCCCCGATATCTCTCCCTCCACCGTTTTCCAGAGTGTTTGGAACATTGCTCCCTCCCTCTAGTCGTAGCGGCGGTTCCAATCAGGAATCGTCTTGACGATCACCGCGGCGCCTCCCAACGTTCCCAACAGCACCGCGGACGGCGGCGCGCCCAGTGCCCAGAGCAGCGGCCCGGCAACCACCATCACCAGGATGGTGGCACGGGCACGATGGACACGCGCCAAGTACACTATGCCGATCCACAGAACAGCCACAACCGCCAACGCCGCCAACGTTGCCCACGGCGAGAGGACGAGCAGCCCGCTGAGCAATGTCGTGAGGCCAATGCCGCCATGGAAACGGATAAAGACGGACCAGTTGTGACCCACCACGGCCAACACCCCCGCCACAGCAGCCGCCCAGAAGCTGTTTGCCAACGAGAGAGCGCCAAAGACGGCACCGGCCCCCAGGGCCAGGTCGACCGCGACCGTCAGCGCGCCAGCCCACAGGCCGACCACCCGCACAACGTTCATTCCGCCAGTGTGACCGCTTCCGCTCCGGAGCACGTTCGGGCCGCAGAATGTCCGGCTCACCAACACCCCCGCGGGAATAGAGCCGACGAGATATCCCCACAGTCCGGCCAAAAGCAGCGTGATCATCGGTCACACCACCCTCAGCAGCGCACCCACAATCGGCGGGGCAAAATTTCGAAAGCCAGTTGGTGCCCGTCCGTGC
This sequence comes from Anaerolineae bacterium, assembly GCA_029932895.1. Taxonomy (GTDB): domain Bacteria; phylum Chloroflexota; class Anaerolineae; order B4-G1; family DUEL01; genus JAOZPF01. The sequence continues at coordinate 1,559 of JAOZPF010000069.1, forward strand.
AGAGTACCTCGCCGTCCATATGAGCGACCAGGTCATCCACGGAGGAGATGGTCACCCGCCGGGCACGAGCCATCGTGACCGGCTCTCGATCCACATGCGTTCCCTTCAGAAAGTGAGGAACGAGGCCAAACATCGCCAGCCTGCTCACTTGCCCGGCAATGCACAGGTCAAAGAGACCGTCGTCGGGTCGGGCCTGCGGAGCGACGAGGAAGCCACCGCCCTCGCGGGGGCCGTTAGCAACAACGACCATCAACACCGGCAGCGTCACCCTCTCCCCATCATACTCGATAGTGACCGGGGAGGAGCAGCGTGTCATCAGTATTGTCTTTAGGACGACCGGCAGGTAGAGGGCAAGCCCTCGTAGCCACTTGACCTTGCGCGCCTCGACCGTCACCACGCCGTCAAAGCCAATCCCCACGGTGTTATCAAAGTAGCGTGCAACGCGCCCGTCAAGTGTCACGCGCCCCACGTCGACCAGCCGCGTCTGACCCTGCGTCAAGCGACGGCAGGCGGCTCCTAGATCCGGCGGCACGCCAACGGTGTTGGCAAAGTCGCTACCAGAGCCAACGGGGATGACACCCAGCGTGCCCGCCTCCCCGTCGCCCGCAGCCGCCATCAGGCCGTTGACCACCTCGTTGGTCGTGCCATCGCCGCCCGCCGCCACGACCAACCCAAAGCCATCACGCACCGCCTGCTCAGCCAGCTCGGCTGCGTGGAGCGTCCCCTCCGTATGCACCAGGTCATAATCAAGCCCGTCCGCCTCCAAGAAACGGCGCAAGTCCGACTCAACTTTCACTCCAAATCCTCGACCTGCAACCGGATTGAGAATGACCTTGGCTTTCACCCCAGCCCCTCCATCAGTGCCATTGGCAACGCCGTGACCCCAACGATACCGGGGCCAGTATGCACACCCAGCACAGGGGAGATGCGCAGGATCTCTAGTCGCGCCACCCGCAGCCGCTCCTGCAAGAGCTGGGCCAGAAGGTCCGCCTGTTTCGCGATCTGACCGTGCATCACCGAGAGCCACAGCGGCGTCTCCGGCCCGTATATCTCGACCAGGTAGTCCGCGATCTGGCCCATCGCGCGCCGCATCGTGCGCCCTTTGCCCACCGTGCTGTACCGACCGTCGGTCTTGTCCACCTTGATCACCGGCTTGAGCTTGAGCAGCGAGCCAGCCAGTGCCTGTACGCGCCCGATCCGGCCGCCGCGCGCCAGGTACTCTAGCGTCTCCAGGGTGTAGATCACCTCCGTCGCCGCGCGGACACGGTCCAAGAGTTTGAGGATGGCCTCCTTGCTCTGACCAGCACGCGCCGCCAGGGCTGCCGCCAGCACCTGGAAGCGCTGCCCGCCCGAAAGCGTCATCGTGTCCACCAGCGTGATGTCGGCTCCCGATTGTTCGGCTCCCAGGCGGGCGGCCTCGATCGTGCCGCTCAGCCCAGAAGAGATGTGTAGCGAGATGGTGCTCTCTCCATCCGCAGTGACCCGGGCATAGATCTCGGCCAGTTGCCCCGGGGAGGGCATGGCCGTCGTCGGGATCTCGGGCACCATCGCTTGCAACCGGTCGTAGAACGCATCCGCCGAGATGTCCTCCGAGCGCACTTCTCCATCGGGGAACTGGATGAGGAGGGGCACAACCGTGATTCCCAACTCTCCCATCTCCTCAGGAAGCAAATCCGCCGCACTATCTGTAACGATTTTCATTTCTCTCTCCTTGGACGGACACACAGGTCCGCCCCTACCGGACGGGCACACAGGCCCGCCATTTTATCCAAAACTCTCGATATATTCCAGCGATTGGTGCCGGAAATAGGTGTTGTAAAGCTCAGCATAGTGGCCCCCCTGGGCCATCAGTACGTCGTGGGTGCCCTCCTCCACAATCCTGCCCTCCCTGATGACCACAATCCGGTCCGCGTGCCTGACTGTGGAGAGCCGGTGGGCGATGACGAGCGCAGTCCGGTCGCGCATAATGGCCTCGAGACCCGCCTGTATCTGCGCCTCGGTAAATGGGTCGATGCTGGCAGTCGCTTCGTCGAGGATAAAGATGACCGGGTCCTTCAGCAGCACGCGGGCCAGAGCGACCAACTGCCGTTGCCCCATCGATAGATTGGAGCCACGCTCGCCGACATCGGTATCCAAGCCTTGCGGCAAGTCCGCCAGCCAGTCCCCGCCGCTGATGTGCAACGCCGCCTGACGCACCTGTTCGTCACCAGCCTCCGGGCGGCCATAGCGGATGTTGTCCCGCACCGTGCCGGAGAAAAGAAAAGGTTCCTGCGGAACGAGGCCGATATGACGACGATACTGGGCCAGGTCCAGACGGCGAATATCCCGCCCGTCGATCAGCAACTCGCCTCCCTGGAACTCGTAGAAGCGAGCGACCAGACGCGCGATGCTGCTTTTGCCCGCGCCCGTATGACCAACCAGGGCCACCGTCTCCCCGGGCTGGATGTCGAGGCTGAAATCCGGCAGCACCGGCTCCCCCTCGACGTAGGAAAAGAGGAGATGGCGGAAAGTCACCCGACCCGCCAGCTTCTCGACCGGCTCGCCAGCAGTCTGGACCACCCTCGGCTCAGCGTCGATCAGCGCAAAGACACGCTCCGCTGCTGAAAGTCCATCCTGGAACTGGCTCCAGAACGAGGCGATATTGATCAAGGGCCACCAGTAGAAACCCACAGCCTGCATAAACAGGTACCACTCACCGGGGCTGACGGCTCCACTCCGGCTGGCAAGGCCGCCAGCGTAGAGCAAGGTCGCCACTCCCAAGCCGGAGGCCAGCCCCATAACCGGAAAGATCGTGTTGAGTGTCAAGCCCCGCCGCAGCCCCACCTGATAGGCCTGTCGGTTGGTGGCGTCAAAGTCAGCATAGATGGCTTGCTCCTGACGAAAGCTCTTGGCGACCACGATGCCACTGATCGACTCTTGAATCTGGGCGTTGATCTTGGCCGTCACCCGCCGCGCGCGCTGGGTGACGGTGCGGGCGACACGGCGAAAGCTAAGGGCAATCGCCACCGCCACTGGAGTCATCGCCAGCAGGACCAGGGTCAGCCAAAGGCTGATGTGGAACAGCCAGATAGAAAGGAGAACGACCAACAACACCTGGCTGATCAAGTTCATCACCAGGTTCACGACGTCGGAAAAACCCTGTGTGTCCGACGTCACCCGGCTGACGATCTTGCCAGAGGAATACTCGTCATAGAACGAGAGATCGTGCCGCACTGTGGCGTAAAAGACATCCTCCCGCAGCTTGAGCACTACGTCTCCAATGACGCGGGCGGAGAGAAGCTGTCGCACATAGTTAGACACCCAGGCCACCGCGCCCAGGAGGAGCACCCCGGCGGTCAGGAGCAGGGCGACCCGGAGTGACCATTCAGCAAGTAGGATGTCGATCGCCTTGGCGAGCAAGATCGGCCCCCCGCTGCCAGCCACCGAGTTCAGAAGAAGCGTTATAGCGACGAGGAACATCCGCCGCGCGTGCGGCTTGAAATAGCCGGCGACGCGGGCCAACAATTCCCGGTCGCTATAGTTGCGGTCGTATGCCTCGCTGTCGAGGCCGTCAAGTATAAAGCCCATCGTTACTCGTAGCGTGCAAAGATCTGCCGGTATGCCTCACAGCGCTCCATCAACTCCTCGTGCGTCCCCTCATCCATCACCTCTCCCCGCCGCAACACCAGGATGCGGTCGGCCCAGCGAATCTGGCTGAGGCGGTGGGTGATGAGAAACGTCGTCCGCTGGCGGCTGATGCGCCGCATGGCGCGCTGGATCTGGTCTTCGGTGGCGCTATCAATGGCACTGGTGCTGTCATCCAGAATGAGGATGCGGGGATCGGTGAGAAAAGCACGAGCAATCGCCACCCGCTGCCGCTGCCCACCGGATAGCATCACCCCCCGCTCCCCTATCTCGGTCTCGTAACCCTCGTTGAAACCGACGATAAAATCGTGCGCCTGTGCCTCGCGTGCCGCCTGCTCGATCTCCTCCTGGGTAGCATCGGCGCAGCCAAAGGCAATGTTCTCTCCTATGGTGCGGGAAAAGAGAAAGACGTCCTGCTCGATGGTCGAGAGCTGAGAACGCAGCGACTCTAGCTGCCACTCCCGCACATCCACTCCGTCCACCAGCACCCGCCCGCTATCGACATCAAAGATGCGATTGATCAGGCGGGTGAGGGTCGTCTTGCCCGCTCCGGTCTGGCCGACGATAGCAACGGTCTCCCCCGGACGCACAGTAAAGCTGACATCCTTTAACACGGGTGTGCCCTCGTAGCTAAAGTTGACGTTTTCAAAGACGACCTCGCCGCGGACCGGTCTGGCGACTCCGCTCTCATTTTCATCCAACTCGGTCTCGGTATTGATCAACTCCAGGATACGCTTGGCGCTGGCCACACCCAACTGGACCAAGTTGAAAGAAAAGATCGAGATAAATGTGGGGAAGCGAAGCGTGCCCATCAGGCCCATAAAGGCCACCACGTCCCCCAGTCCGACGATGCCGGCGCGCCAGAGGAGGAGGGCGTGGAGAAACCCGCCTGCCCAGGCGAGGCCAAAGATCAGCATCGGCAAGTAGCGAGCCTGAATCTCGCCCTGCTGGACAAAGTAGTCGCGGAACAGGCGGGCGTCGGCCGCGAATCTGCGCCATTCTTGATGTTCCTGGGCGTTCGCCTTGACCACCTCGATGCCGGCGATCGCTTCTGCCAGCCCGGCGTTCATCGTGCCAAACTGTTCGCGCCGGGCAATGCTGACCGGCTTGAGGCGGCGATTGTAATCGGCAACCGTGATGCCGAGCAGGATGACAAAGATGCCAGGGACGAGCAACAGGCGGGGTTGCATCCGCCCGATCATTATCATCGGGACGATCAACGCCATCATCGAATCGGTGATCAGCATCATGCCGGGGCTGAACATATAGTTGAGCATGCGGACGTCGTTGGTGACCCGGGCCATAATGTCCCCGATCCGCTGCCGGCCATGAAAGGTCTGGCTCTTGCCCAGCAAGCTGATGTAAAGCTCGTCGCGGGCGTCCCGCTCAATGCGCTGGGCGATAAACTCGGTGGAATAATTGCGCGCCAGCCCCGTCAGGCTCTGGCCCGCCGCCGATCCCATCACGCCCAACGCCAGCGGCAACAACTCCGGCATAGACCAACCAGGCGTGGTGATCAATCCAAAGCTCCGTCCGATGAGAAGCTGGATGTTGCTGTAGAACCAGTTGTTAAAGATAGCTGCCAGGACAGTCAGCAGTGGCAAAAGCGGGTAACGCGCCAGGTGCGAGAGAATCCAGCGCACCGGGCCGGCGCGACGATTGTAGCGGTATTCATTCTCGGGCCGGAACTCGCGCTTACCCAACAGATGACTTTCCACGCGAGCGGCGCGCCACCCATCTCTCCCGCACCACTCGATCCAACACCCACCTGACCAACCGTTCTGTGCGCCAGAAAGCGAGCGCGGCTATCCCGTGCGCCAGCACGGCGAACAAGGGCGGCGTCTGGCCCGTGTAGTAGGTCCAGCAAGCGCGGGTCGTCCCCCACCGCTCCAAGAAATAACCCAGTCCGCTGCCGGCGACCAAGATCAGAACGGCCAGACGATGGTCGCCCGGCGAGAGGAGCAGCAGGAAGCAGGTCAGAAACGCCATCATGGTGAATGGCTGGCCCATCGTCGGCCAGACAAAGAAGAGCATCAAGCCCAAGAAGGGCAACGCAAACAGCCAGTACAATCGGCGGAACGGACGTGCCGGTAGCCGCGCTGTACCCTCCCACAAGAGGCGAACCAGGCGGTTGATCGAGAGAGTCGCGATCGGCCAGGCCGGGATGATCCACAGCGGCGGGCGCTCCAGGGTGTAATACGTCCATAGCTGCGTCCGGGTGCCCCAGCTCTCGATGACCAACCCGCCGACCGCCGCCACTATGATGGTCAAGCTATCAGCCCTGACATCGGCGCCGGCAGTGATCAACAGCGTCATCACGCCAAAGATACCCAGCAGGAGCCAGTCCAACTGCGTCCACCAGGGGCGATGGGGATCGAAATAAGAGAGCACATCCTGCACCAACGGCCACCACACCAGCACGACGAGAGCCATCGTCGCCAGGAGGCCGCTCATCAGGAAATAGCTGCCCTTCGTCCAGCGCAGAGCGGCGGTCCGAGGAGACCACGTGTCACACCGCTCCGTCTTGGGGTCGCCGCGCAATGCGCCAGCAGCGACGTTGTGCCCGAGTGGGGAAATGACCAAATCCTCCCTATGTCCTTGCAACAAAGCGCGACTCAGCCGATTGGGCCGAGCCGCACCGCCTGTACCCCCGCCGCGACTCGAACGCGGGCCACCGGCTCCGGAGGCCGGTGCTCTATCCAACTGAGCTACGGGGGCTTTGTCTCTTATATACCACACTTCCGCTCCCCGCGCAAGTCAAGCCGTGAACGAGCTGGTTTCAATGTTTCTCCTCAATCCCCTTCGGGCCGGAATGTGCTATAATGTCCCTAGCCCCCGCCGACTTGTCGGTGGGAAAAGAGCGCATACCGAGAGGAGCAAAATGAAATTACCAGCGTTGTTTATCGCCATGGCCGTACTGGTTCTCGCCATGACCTGCTGTTGCTGCAGTTGGATCGGCCAGATCGATTGGCAACAGTTCGTTCCCGACATCAATGTCGAGGACAACACCCCTGAACCAACCCCCCTCATCACCCGCGAGCCGTTGCCGGATGTGGCTACCGAGACCGCACAACTCCTGGAGAGTACCAACATCCCGGTGCGCGATCTGCACGAGTTGGCTATCCGGCTGCGGGGGTTGCCCGCCGACACCCCGCGCACGGTCAACCCCGGCGGTTCGCCGAACTATGAAGTCGGCACCCGCCGCATCTTTCACGTCTCCAACGTCGATACCGACCAACAGTTCGACGTCACCGCCGTCCTCGAATACAAGACCGACCACGTCTATATGTGGGTCGAAGAGGGCGTGGACTTTGACCGCGACAGTCTGGTCGCCGCCGCCGACCTGTTTGAGCAACACACATATCCCACCGACCGCTCCTTCTTTGGCTCCGAGTGGTCCCCTGGCGTGGACAACGACCCCCACCTCTCCATTCTCCACGCTCGCGGGTTGGGGAACTCTGTCGCCGGTTACTATTCCTCCGCCGACGAGTTCGTCACCCCCGTCCGTGACGATTCCAACGAGATGGAAATGTTCTACATCAATATTGAGAACGTGACTATCAACTCTGATTTCTACAACGGTGTGCTGGCCCACGAGTTCCAACACATGATCCACTGGTACAATGACCGCAATGAGGACACCTGGCTCAACGAAGGCTTTTCTGAGCTGGCCTCCTATCTCAACGACTTTGACCCTGGTGGCTCCGACTATGCCTTTGCCCGCCGCCCCGATACGCAACTCGACTCCTGGCCCGAAGGCCCTGGCTCCGCCGGGGCCAACTATGGCGCGGGCTATCTCTTTACCTCTTACTTCCTCGACCATTTTGGTCCAGAGGCCACCCAGGACCTGGTAGCCCACGACGAGAATGGCTTTGCCGCTGTCGACGCGGTCCTCTCCGACCTGGGAGTCGAGATGACCCACGAGGACCTGTTCGCCAATTGGGTCATCGCCAACCTGCTCGACGACCCATCGCTCGCCAATGGACAGTACGGCTACGACGATATCGACCCGCCCTCGTTCCATCTGGATGAGCAGTTCGACTCCTCCGACTACCCAGTCAACCACGAGACCACCGTCTCCCAGTACGGCACCGACTATATCCAGTTGGAAGAGAATCAGCCCCTTCTCTTTTCCTTCACCGGCTCCACCCAGGTCGGCTTGGTCAACGCGCAGCCCCACTCCGGGCAGTATCTCTGGTGGTCGAACCGGGGGGATGACTCCGATATGACCCTCACCCGCGCTTTTGACCTCTCTGGCGTAAGCAACGCCACGATGACCTTTTGGACCTGGTACGACCTAGAAGAAGATTGGGATTACACCTATGTCGAGGCCAGCAGCGACGGCGGTCAGACCTGGGAAATCCTCACTACCCCCTCCGGCACCCCCACCAACCCTAACGGCAACTCCTTTGGGTGGGCCTACACCGGCATGAGCGGGGACAAAAATCAGGCCGAGTGGATCCAGGAACAGATCGATCTCTCGCCGTATGCCGGGCAACAGGTGCTGGTTCGCTTTGAGTATATCACTGACGACGCTGTCAACCGGCCCGGCTTTGTCCTCGACGACATCGCTATCCCCGAGATCGGTTACCAGTCCGACTTTGAGAGTGATGACGGGGGATGGGAGGCGGCAGGCTTTATTCGTCACGCCAATGTCCTGCCGCAGCGCTGGCTGGTACAGTTGGTCCTCTACAGCACCGCAACGACGGTCCAGCGGCTGGAGGTCGGCCCGGACCAGAGCGGGCAGTGGGAAATACCGCTGGGCAACGGGACAAGTCGGGCGGTGATCGCCATCTCGGCGATGGCTCCGGTGACAACCGAGCCGGCATCGTACCAATACGAGATCGCCCCTCGCTGACCGTGAAATCGTAAACGTGAGGCTTGTATGAAAACGCGCCGCTTCCTGATTGGCCTGCTCTCCCTTCTCCTCGTCGCTCTGGCCTGCGTGCTCGCCTCCTGCCTGGTGACCGGCGGCCTGCTCGCGTGGGCAGAACTCCACTCCAGGCCCGTCGTCGCTACTCCTGCCACCCCCACCCCTCTACCTCCTACCTCCGCCTCGTCGCCAGATTTGCCTATCTCCCTTCTCGCCCAGACCGAAACCCGATTCAACGAGACGGTGGTCCCTACCAACGACCCCGTCGAGCTAAGCGCGCTCCTGACCGAGCGCCCCCCTATCACCCCCACCCCGCCGCCATCCTACCAGGTGGGCGATCATCGCAGTTTCCGCATCGGTGGTCGCTCCACCAGCGCCGAACTGATCGCGGTGACGGATCACACCTACGTCTGGCTCGCCGCCAACACCGAGGCCGACAAGCAAACGCTTATCTATGCCGCCAACCGCTTCGAGGAGCAGATCTATCCCAGCGTCCACCGCTACTTTGGCTCCGAGTGGTCCCCCGGCATCGACGGCGACCCACACATCTCTATCCTCCATTACTCCGACCCGCATAGCGACCTGGCTGGCTCATTCGACTCCGCCGACGAGTTGCCCCGCTGGGTCGATCCCACCTCCAATGAGAGCGAAATGTTCTACATCAACCTGGATGGGATGGACCCCGGAGAAGACTACTACTTTGCCGTGCTGGCCCACGAGTTCCAGCACATGGTCCATTGGGCCAACGACCGCAATGAGGACACCTGGCTCGACGAAGGGCTAGCCGAGCTCTCCTGTCGCCTCTCTGGCTTTGACCCCGGCAGCAGTGACGAATCATTCCACACCCATCCCGATACCCAGCTCAACTATTGGCCTGACGACGGCGATACCCAGGTACATTATGGGGCAGGATACCGGTTTGCCCTCTATCTCTGGGAGCGGTTCGGCGACGGCCTGATCTGGGACCTAGAGCACGATCCGGCCAACGGGATGGCCTCGCTGGATGCAGTGTTGTCCGCCAGGGGAGCATCCGTCACCGCCGACCAAGTCTTTGCCGACTGGGTTATCGCCAACGCGCTGGATGAAGAGCCATACGCTTACTACGCCGAGGATTGGTCCAGCCGGATTGGGTTGGATGTTATTCACACCGACTACCCTGTCAGCCGAGAAGAGACCGTGCTGCCCTACGGCACCGACTATGTCGAACTGACCGGAGAGGGCGCGCTGCACATCCGCTTTGAGGGAACGCCCCAGGCCGCCCTGTTGCCAGTAACACCCTATACTGGCGATACATGCTGGTGGTCGAACCAGGAGGACCAATCAGACGCGCGGCTCATCCGTCGCTTTGACCTCTCCAGCCTTGCCCACGCCACCCTGCGCTTTTGGACCTGGTACGACCTGGAGCGCAGTTACGACTATGTCTACCTTTCCGCCTCCCGCGACGGAGAGGCGTGGACCGTACTGGAAGGAATGCACAACACCAGAGAGGGAGACTACGGACCGGCATACAACGGGCGATCGGGAGGGTGGATCGAGGAGGAGGTCAGCCTGGACCGCTTTGTCGGGGGGGCTGTGTGGATTCGTTTCGATTACGTCACCGACGCCAGCATCACCGGCGCCGGCTTTCTATTGGATGATATCTCTATACCAGAACTGGGGCTGTTCGATCCCTGCGAAGAGAACGGGGAGTGGCAGCCGGAGGGGTTCATCCTGATAGGAGCGCAGATACCACAGCGGTGGGCCGTCCAGCTTATCGAGTTCCCGGTCGACGGCGGGCCGGCCCGGGTACGGCGAATGGACCTCGACAAACAGCA
>JAOZPF010000312.1 GCA_029932895.1 Anaerolineae bacterium
CAAACTCCTGGAAAACATCTTTCGTTCCGTCAACATCGCCCTGGTCAACGAGCTGGCCCTGCTGGCAGAGCGGATGGGCATTGACTTTTGGGAAGTGATCGAGGCCGCGCAGACCAAGCCGTTTGGCTTTATGCCCTTTTACCCCGGCCCAGGGGTGGGCGGACACTGCATCCCCGTCGACCCCTATTATCTCAGTTGGAAAGCCCGCGAGTACGATTTCTACACCAAGTTCATCGAGTTGGCCGCCGAGGTCAACCAGGCTATGCCCTACCACGTCGTCGCTCTGGTGGCGGATGCGCTGTCGCGGCAGGGCCGACCGCTCAAGGAAGCCCGTATCTTGGTGCTGGGCGTGGCCTTCAAGCCCAACGTGGACGATGCGCGTAACTCGCCGGCCGAGCGGGTGATCGAGCTCTTGCTGACGCGCGAGGCCCGCGTCCGCTACCACGATGCCCACGTCCCCCATTTCCACGTTGGCGGGGACGTCTTTTACCACACCAGCACTAGCCTCGACTCGGTCCCCCTGACCGACGACGAGCTCGCCGCCGCTGACTGCGTCGTCATCGTCACTGGCCACCGCGATGTGGACTACCGCCACGTCGTAGAGCAGGCCCGCCTGGTGGTGGATTCCTGTAACGCCACCAGCTCCCTGGGCAACCTGCCCGACAAGGTGGTTCGCCTGGGAGCCCCGAGTTAGCAGAAACCGTGAGCGAGAACGAGCAGACGCCTCACCCTCCCAGCCGCGCGCTGCGCGTCGTGCAGGCATTGACGCTCATAGTGATCATCCTCGCCTCGGTCGCCGCGGTCTATTTGCGGGATCACATCCATGACCTGGCTGGCTACGGCTACACCGCTGTCTTCCTGGTCGGTCTGATCAGCAACGCCACCATCATCCTGCCAGTCCCTGGATTGGCCGTCAGCTCACTCCTGGGGTCAGTCTTTAACCCCTGGCTGGTGGGGGTGGTAGGGGGACTGGGACAGGCGCTGGGGGAGCTATCAGGCTACATGGTCGGCTACAGCAGCCAGGAGCTGGTGGACCGGGGGGCCGTCTATGCCCGTATCAGCACCTGGATGCGCCGCCACGGCATGCTGACCATCTTTGTCCTGGCCCTAGTCCCCAACCCCATCTTTGATCTGGGCGGCATCGCCGCCGGCGCGCTGCGCTTCCCGGCCTGGAAGTTTTGGCTCAGTTGCAGCGCCGGCAAGATCGTCAAGAACATCGGCTTTGCCCTGGCTGGATGGTACGGCATCGAGAACCTCATGCGCCTGCTCCAGGGGTAACAGCACGTTTGCCCCAGGGACAGAGACGGACACACCCGCTCCTGGAATCGACTCGCCCTCTCCGGAGAGGCGCAATACCCTTGTCAGCTATACTGTGCTAAAATAAGGCCGTACACCGCATACGACCAACTCGTCAGGAGGGAAAATATGGAATCCGAACGCTCCGAAGAGTACCGCATGATCCGCCGGATGGTACGGGACTTTGCGGAGAAAGAGATCGCTCCCCGCGCCGAAGAGATCGACGCCACCGACCAGTTCCCGGACGACCTCTTCCGCCGCATGGGCCAGTTGGGTATCCTGGGGCTGCCCTTCCCCGAGGAATATGGCGGCTCCGGTGGCGACTATACCAGCCTGGTCATCGCCCTGGAAGAGATCGCCCGCGTCTCGGGAACGATGGCAATTGTCCTGGACGCCCACACCTCTCTCTGCTGCGAGCCGATCTATCTCTATGGCACCGAGGAGCAGAAGCGAAAATACCTGGTCCCACTGGCGCAGGGGCTCAAGATCGGCGCCTTTGGCCTCACCGAACCGCAGGCCGGTTCCGATGCCGGAGCCACCCGCACCAGAGCGGTCCGCGATGGGGACGAATGGGTCATCAACGGCCAAAAGACCTTTATCACCAACGGCTCGATCGCCGACGTGCTGGTCGTCACCGCCAAGACCGACCCCGAGGCCGGCACGCGAGGCATCTCCTCGTTCATCGTTGAAAAGGGAACCCCAGGATTCACGCCGGGGCGAGACGAGGAAAAGATGGGGCTGCGGGGGTCGGTCACCTCGCAGCTCTTTTTCGAGGATTGCCGCATCCCGGCTGGGAACCTGCTTGGCAAGGAGAACGAGGGGTTCAAGCAATTCCTGCGCACGCTCGACGCCGGACGGGTGGCCATCTCGGCGATGGCGCTGGGGCTGGCGCAGGGTGCCTTCGAACGGGCACTGGCATACGCCAAAGAGCGGCAGCAGTTCGGCCAGCCCATCGCCAACTTCCAGGCCGTGCAGTGGATGTTGGCCGAGTCGGCCACCGACATCGACGCCGCCCGCTTGATGATCTACCGCGCTGCCAAAATGCGCCAGGAAGGCAAACGGTTCACCAAAGAGGCCGCGATGGCTAAACTCTTTGCCACCCAGGTCTCGGAGCGGGTCTGCTGGAAAGCGCTCCAGGTCCACGGCGGCTACGGTTACGTGCGGGAGTACGAAGTCGAGCGCATGTACCGCGACCAACGGCTATGTGCCATTGGCGAGGGCACAAACGAGATCCAGCGTATTGTCATCGCTCGCCACCTGCTGAGGGAGTAGTACCAGAAACCAAGGAGGGAACTAGCATGTCCGAGATCGAATCTGGAATGGAACAGGCAACCGCCTCCAAGCTCGGCATGACGCTGGGCATCATCGGGGCCGTCGTCGGCGGGCTGGGCCTCTGCGCTGGCATCGGCTGCGCCGGGCTGGGCTATATCTTTGGACTCGCCGCCATCGTGCTGGGGATCATCGGCCTGGTAAAGGGCAAGGAGGATGAAAATCCCCAGACGGCCAAGGTCCTGTCCATTGTCGCCATCGCGCTGGGAGCGCTCACCCTGCTGATCAGTTGCGTCAACTCTGTCGCTGGCGCTTACCTGATGCAGAGCGGTCAGTTCGAGGAATGGATGCGCCGCCTGCAACTCCCGCGCTGAGCCCGGAGAACTCTACAGGCAGAGAGAAACGATGTCACGGGCGCAACGGGGCGTGGCCCACGACCCCGTCTATCGCTTGCTGGCCCTGTGCGCCCGTGCCGAGGGCGACGATGCCCGCTACCAGAAACTGGCGCAGGACGCGCGCGGAATAGA
>JAOZPF010000313.1 GCA_029932895.1 Anaerolineae bacterium
GGGTTGTGACGGATGGACCGGGCACGATGCGCGAGGCGCTCCTGAGGCGCGACGTGCGGCGGGGAGCCGTTGCAATGGCCCTGCTGGGGCTCCCGTATGGCGCGCTGGTTGGCTTTCTACCCCTTCTGGCACAGGCGCGGGGCCTGGGACCCACAGGCTGGGTCTATGCTGTCTATGCTGTCATGGTTGTGGTCAGCGGGCCAGCCTGCGGCAGTCTCTCCGACCGCTGGGGGAGGCTGCGGGTGATGGTGCCGGGAGGCGCGCTGGTGGCGCTGGCGGCCGCCGGGCTGGCACTCGCCGGGAGCTGGTGGGCGATGGTAGGCCTGGTGGCATTGTTTGGCCTGGGGTGGGGGGCGTTACGCACATCCCTTGATGCCCTGGTGCAGGACAGCGCAGGGTCGGCGCTGCGTGCCAGCGCTACGGCGGCCCAGTACACAGCGTTCGATCTGGGAATCGGTATGGGGAGCCTTGGGCTGGGGGCGCTGGCCTCGGCCGTTGGCTATGGGTCGATGTTTGGGGCTGGGGCGGCGGCGGTAGTGGCAGCGGTGTGGGTGGTGGGGCGGAGGAGACGGCCCGAGCCGGGAGGCAAGAGCACCCGTCCCTCGTCATAGGCAAGCCGCCCGCGGACGAAAACCCGTTCCACGCGCCCCTGCACCTCCTGTCCGGCAAAGGGTGACCAGCCGCAGCGGGTGAGGAACGCTCGCTCCCCGATGATCCATTTTGCGGCGGGGTCCACCAGCACTATGTCCCCGTCGCAACCGGGGGCGATCCGCCCTTTGTGGGCGAGTCCGAATACACGGGCTGGCCCCTCTGCCATCAGCCGCGTCACTTCGCGTAGTGATAAATCACGCCGCGCGACGGCTGTCAGCAAGAGTGGCAACGCGGTCTCCAGACCGGGCAGCCCCGCTGGGGGGTGGGGGCCACGTTTTTCCTCCAGCGTATGCGGGGCGTGGTCGGTCGCTATGCAGTCGACCTCCCTCAGGCCAGCCCGCAACGCGGCGGCGTCGGCTGGCGACCGCAACGGCGGGTTGACGCGGCCCAGCGGCCCCAGCCGCTCTGCGTCCGCCGTGGCGAGGAACAGATGGTGGGGCGTGGCCTCACAGGTGACGCGCACTCCCATCTCCCGGGCGGCGCGGATGAGGGCCAGCTCTCTCCCCGTGGTGACGTGGCAGACGTGGAGACGGCGGCGGTAGTGACCAGCCAGGCTCAGCGCCCGCGCCAGGCCCAGGGCCGCGCACAATACCGGGCGGCCCCGGCTGTGACTCTCGAACCAGGTCACCGCCTCCGCATCCTCGGCGTGGACCGCCAGGGGAAGCTCGCGGGGGTAGGTGCCAAAATGAGCGAGTTGGTCCTCCAGCTTGTCCACAAGCAGGTTGCCGGTGCTGCTGCCCATATAGAGCTTGAGCCCCACCGCTTCCCTCAGCGTCGCCACCTCGGCGCTGTTGTCCGCTGTCGCGCCGGCAAAGAGGCCCACATCGCACAGTGCCTTTTCCTCCACGCGGCGGGCGGCCTGGGCAAAGGTCTCACGGTCGGTGAGGGGGGGGCTGGTGTTGGGCATCGCCAGCACTGCCGTAAAGCCGCCCGCCAGCGCCGCCGCGGTCCCGCTGGTCAGGTCCTCCTTGTGGGTCCCCCCTGGCTCCCGCAGATGGACGTGGGGGTCGATCAGCCCGGGCAGGACGAGCAAGCCAGCGGCATCTACCACCTGCGCCGCCTCCGCCCGCGCGATCCCTGCACCGACGTGGGTGATGACCTCGCCCTCGATCAGTACATCCCCCAGCGTCACTCCCCCCGGCAGCGCCAGGGTTCCACCACGGATCAAAAGCCCGCCCATTCAGCCCTCCGGGACGATGCGCAAAATCTGGGCCTCGGTCGCCACCCAATCCATCCGCTGGTCATGTGGGTCGCGGGGGAGCGCGTCGATCAGGCAACAGTCGAAGCAGACCCCCACGCGCACGGCCGGCGTGGTGGGTAGGAAGCGGTCGTAGTAGCCGCCGCCGAACCCCAGCCGCACGCCCTGGCGGTCGAATGATACACCGGGCACCAACGCCAGGTCTATGGCGGCGGGGTCCACCAGGGGCAGGTCCGCCGCCGGTTCCAGCATGCCAAAGCGATGTCGCACCAGATGGGCGGGGTCGTAGGGGTGAAGGCGTAGTCGCTGCCCCTCGATACGCGGCAGGACCCATTGTACTTGTTCCAGCATATCAAAGAGGGGTTTGAGGTCCGGCTCGTGGCGGAAAGCCAGGTAGGCGAGGACGGTGTGGACCTGATGCAACACAGGCCACGCCGCCAACCGCTCGCAGAGCGCGGCGGAGGAGGCGGCGACCCACTCCGCGGAGAGGGCTTGGCGGAGGGTAATAAAGTGGCGACGGAGCTCAAGTTTTGTCATGGACTTGTCAACGGATGGGTAGACGGCGTCCGGTCCCGCTACGGTGAAAGTGACCAAAGTCGTTCACTCCTTTCAGTTGCTCTGCTGTGAACACCGGCCCGTCCTGGCAGACCAAGAGCCCGTCAATGGCGCACTGACCGCAGATGCCAAAGCCGCATTTCATATACCGCTCGGCGCTGAACTGAGCCGTCAGGTCTCGCTCCAGGCAGAGCCGCAGCAGGGCGACGAGCATCGGTTCCGGTCCGCAGGTGTAGAGGGCCGGGCGGTCGCCCGGCTGATCGGTGAGGTCTGCCGCCAGGTTGGTGACTGGCCCTTTGTAGCCGAGGGAGCCGTCGTCGGTGGACAGGTGGAGTTCGACCCCTAGGCTGCGGAAGCGGTCGGCGTAGACGAGGTCGGCGGCGCGGCGTGCCCCGAGGGCGACGATAGTGTGAACCCCCTGCTCGATGGCGCGGGTGGCTAGAAAGTAGAGCGGGACCGCTCCGCAGCCGCCAGCGACGAGCAACGCCGGCCGGTCGCGGTGCAGTGAGAAGCCGTGCCCAAAGGGCCCGCGCACCCCTACCCGGTCCCCCACCCGTGTCCGGTGGAGCGCCGTGGTGAACGGCCCTGCACGGCGGACGGTGAGGGTGAGCGGGGTGGGGCGGGCGACGGACATTGGCTTTTCGTCCACACCGGGCAGCCAGAGCATCACGAACTGGCCCGGCTCTA
>JAOZPF010000314.1 GCA_029932895.1 Anaerolineae bacterium
AGAAACACGTCGGCGTGGGTGCCGGTGCGTTTGGGGACATAGTAGGTGTCTTGATACATTATCCCTCCTCCTGCGACAACATGTCGCACAGTCTCAGTATCCGCACGATGAGAAAGTAGAGCAGCCAGCCATCCCACGGGGGCGGCGGAGATAGCAAGCGCTTCTCCAGGTTGGGCGTCTTCTTCTCGGTCATCAGCCATTGCGCCCACTCACGCCAGGGCGCTCCCCCGACAGCCGCCAACGCCTCGGCGACAGTATCCTGGGCCTGAGGGTGGAGGCAGTAGGAAGCCGCCTCCCGCAACGAAGGGCTGTGATGGCGGGCGATGGCCGTCACCGCCGCCAGGTAGAGGTCGCGGTGGTTGCGTCCGTCCAGCGCCTCCCAGAGGATGCGGGCCGAGGCAAACGCCCCTTCGCCGGCGTGCTTGGGGCGCTTAGGGCGGATGTGCCGGGCGATCTTGCGGTGTTCCTCCGTCTCGCTCAGCGTGTGAGCGACCAGGAATGGCGGTTTTGCGCCGGCCACCTGCTTTTGATAGTTCGCTGCCCACTTTTGCCACTGCACCTGAAGCTTGCCCACGTCGTGGAGGGCCAGCGCCAGCCGCACTGCTTGTTCCAAGGGATAGCTCTCCCCTCACAAAGCCTCCAACCGGGCTTCGACCCAGGCCAGCCGGTCGCGGAACCGTCGCTCAAAGACCCGATACATCGCCCCGACGTGCTGCGGGTACGACTCCAGTACGTAGGTGTAGTTCTCCCGACCACCGCCTCGCCGGAAAGCTTTGGGCGAGCGGTACCGCCCGTCACCGTAAACGCCCAGGCGGAAGCCCTGGGCTGCGTCGTAGGCCACCAGGGCCGGGTGGACGGCAAAGAGCAACGATGAGGAGACATCATCGGCCTCCTCTACGTCCAGCCAGCGGTAGGCTACCGGGGCGCGGCTGTCCTCTTCATCTCTTAGGACGACTGGATAACGCAGCGCCCAGGCCAGGTCTAACGCTTCCGCCTGCTCCAAGAGTTCCTCGATTGCTCCACGCAACGTGCCATGCCACAGAGAAAAACCTTCGTAGCGAAAGGGGCTCTCTTCCGTCACCGTCGCTGGTGGTTCATAGACGATTAGGGTGCGGCTGTCCACCCGGCGGATGAGTTGCGAGCGGACGGAGGAGTCACCCAGAAGCATCCCGTCGCGGATCATATCCCAGATGCGGCCCTCATCCTCGCGCATGGCTTGCAGGGCAGCCCGATCGGCCTCTTTGTGAGCGTGGTTCACCACCTCTTGCTCCCCGGCAAAGTCCAGCACCTGCCCCTTTCGCTCCCACAAGGCTTCCCAGGTGCGCTCACAAATGGTTTTTTCAACCTTTGAGAGATAGGGCGCGTAGCTGGGCTTGCCGTCATTGCGTTCCGGTACTTGATAGACGTAAACCTGTCCCTGCTCACTAGGATAGCGGGCGCAGCGTCCGGCCCGCTGGATCACACTGGCCGCCGGGGCCAGTTCGGTGTGCAGAGCCTGGCTGGTAATGTCCAGTCCTACCTCTACCACCTGAGTGGCGACGACCAACAGGCGGGGGACCTGCCAGAGTTGCCCTTTTTCCTCATCCTGGGGGCCGCACTCGGCTTGCAGGAAAGCCTCTTTGACCTGGCGGTGGGGTCGCTCGAAGCGGCTGTGGAGCAACATCACCCAGTTGGTCTCTTGCGGCGCGTCGGCCATCTCCGCTCGCAGGATGTTCACCGCTTCGTCCAACAAGCGGCGGTGTCCATCGGGGGATGTGGCGCGGCGCAGACGGTCGTAGAGGGGTGTTAGAGCAGGATGGGTGACCGGCACCGGACGGCAGCCGCAGTCCACCAGGTCCTGGTACAGATCGAGGGCCCGATCCACCGTGTTGCAGACGGCTACAGAGCGACGATCGTGCGCTGCCAGCACGTTGTCGGCGCTGAGGGTGGTTTCCTGTAGGAAAAAGTGCCGTGTCTTGCGCGGAAGTGCCCCTTTGCAGGTCTCGATCTGCTCCACCTCCTCGGCCGGCACCAACAGCGGCTCGGCGTCCAGCAGATGAGCGATCTCGTGCAGCATGGATTTGGAAAAGGTGGCTGTCATCAACACAAAGGGGACAAAGCGGCCAAGGAGGCGCAACAGTTGCAGCGTGGCGACGGTTGCCTGGGGTGGAAAGAGATGGAACTCATCGAAGACCAGGTACGAACTGAGCACCGCCCCCGCGTTGACGTTGGCCTTGCCTGGAGAGAGGCTGTAAGGGACGCCCAGGGCACTGCTGAGCACCTGGTCGAGGGTGGCGAACACCAAGTCGCCTATCAGCTCGGGATCTTCGGGGCGCTCGCCGGTCTGGATGCGCACCTCCAGGCGACGACGGAATCGCCGCTCGTACGATTCGGCCAGGTCGCGGTACTCGTGCTCAAATTGGGTGGCCAAAACCCGCATCGGGACGGCATAGAGGCACTGCCTGGGGAAGGCCACCGGGGGAAAGTCGAAGAACGCCTCGATGAACGGCGACAGAGCGGCCCTCGTCTTGCCGGAGCCCGTGGGGGCTTGCAAGATCACTGACCGGCCGGCGTGAAGTAATGTTTTGGCCTTTTCCTGGTAAGGATACAGGCTCACGATTATCCTCCAAAGAAATCGTCAATCGTGGAGGAGCGAGTGTCCGGTGGATGGGAAGCGACGTACCAGCCGTAGATTTCGGCCATTGCCTTCGCCTCTCCCATCATCCACTCCCTCAATGCCTTCGGCTCCACCACCTCCACATCCGCTCCCCACCCCCGAATCCAGGGCACCATCTCCTGTGGTTCGGCCACCCGTGCCCGCCAGATCAGGCTGCCGTCGGGTTGTTCCTCTATTTGCTCGCTGCGGTGCCAGCGAGTCTCGCGGACGCGATGGGCCACGCGGGGGTGGAACTTGAGCACTACCGCCACCGGCTCGGCCTCAGTGTACCAGATGCCCCAGGCGTCGGCCAGCTTTTCGCGGGGGTCAAAATCCTCCGGGATGGTGTAGGTCCGGTCGGTCAGTTCGATGCGTTGGATTCGTTCCAGCTTGAAGGTGCGCAACGCGCCGGGCGGTTCCCGCCAGCCAATGACGTGGGTCGTCTGGCCCAC
>JAOZPF010000070.1 GCA_029932895.1 Anaerolineae bacterium
GCGGTGATGGCGCGTCACCAGGCGCTCCGCACTTGGCGGCGGCAGGTCGCCGCCAAGCGGCAGGTCGATACTGACGTGGTTCTCTCCAACGCAACCCTCTGGGCGCTGGCGGAGCGGAACCCCAAGAGCATGGCCGACTTGGCTGGGGTCAACGGGCTTGGCCCCTGGAGGCGGCAGACTTACGGCCCGGCGATCCTCGATGTTCTGAGGAAGGCGTCTTCCCAATAGAGAGGGTTGTCAGCGGATTGAGCGGATTGAGCGGATTGGGCGGATGGGGCGGGGGTATCACTCCTGCTTGCGGGGGGAGTGAAGGGGCATCGGATCAGGGGCGCATCCATAATGCGCGCTAGCGAGGATGGGCGAATGGAGATTCAATTTCACGGCGCGGCACAGACCGTCACCGGTTCTCAGCACTTGATCACGGTCAACGGGAGCCGGATCCTGCTCGAGTGTGGACTCTTCCAGGGGCGGCGGCGCGAGAGCTATGAGCGCAACCGCAACCTGCCCTTTGACGCGGCGATGGTCGACGCGATGGTCCTCTCCCACGCCCATATCGACCACTCTGGCAATATCCCCAACCTGGTCCGCAGCGGCTTCCGCGGCCCGATCTATTGCACCTTTGCCACCCGCGATCTCTGCTCGGCAATGCTGCGCGACTCGGCCTACATTCAGGAACAGGACGCCGCCTATGTCAACAAGAAACGGGCGCGCAAGGGAGAGCCACCCATCGAGCCGATCTATACCTACGAGGATGCCGTGAACAGTCTGGCCCAGTTCGTCAGCGTGGGCTATGGGCGGTCTATCCCCATCGCCCCTGGCGTCACCTGCACCTTCCTCGACGCCGGCCATATTCTGGGCTCGGCTCTGGTCCTGTTAGAGATCAAGGAGAACGAGAAGCAGACCCGCCTGCTCTTTACCGGCGACCTGGGTCGGCGCCACCTGCCCATCCTGCGCGACCCCACTGTGCCTCCTCAGGCCGATGTCCTTATCACCGAGTCGACCTACGGGGACCGGTTGCACCCCTCGCCACCGCAGGCGGAGGCGAGGCTGCGGGACCTGGTCACGGCGGTCTGCTCCCAGGGCGGCAAGGTCGTCATCCCCGCCTTTGCCGTGGGTCGCACGCAGGAGATCGTCTACAGCCTGCACCGTCTGAGCCGGCAGCACAGTATTCCCGACGTGCCGATCTTTGTCGACAGCCCCCTGGCGGTGGATGTCACCGAGGTCTTTCGGCTCCACCCCGAGTGTTATGACAAGGAACTGCACCGTTTCATGGCCCAGGACCGGCATCCCGATCCCTTCGGTTTCGACCGCCTGACCTACGTCCGGCGCACGGAGGACTCGAAGGCGCTCAACGATCTGAAGGGGCCGGCGGTGATCATCAGCGCCTCCGGGATGTGCGAGGCTGGTCGGGTGCAGCATCACCTGAAGAACACGATCTGGAGTCCTCGCAACGCGGTCCTGATCGTCGGGTGGCAGGCGCCCAACACCCTGGGCCGGAGGCTGGTAGAGCGCCACGAGCGGGTGCGTATTTTTGGCGAGGAATACCCGCTGCGGGCGCGGGTGGAGGTGATCAACGGTTATAGCGCCCACGCCGACCGGGACGAGATCATGGGCTGGGTGCGGCCCATTCTCCCCGATTTGAGACAGGTTTTTGTCGTCCACGGCGACCCCGGCCCCGCCACGGCCCTGGCTGAAACGTTGCGCCAGGCGGGCGCCCGTCGGGTGGACGTGCCAACGCGAGGAGCGAAATTCGAGCTTTGAGGAGGGCGAGATGCCAACGATGAATCTGTGGAAAGAGCTGCCACCGGGGCCGGACGTGCCCAACGTGGTCTATGTGGTGGTTGAGATCCCCAAGCGGTCGCGCAACAAGTACGAGTATGATGAGCAGGGTGGTTTCATCAAGCTGGATCGGGTGCTCTATTCATCGCTGCACTATCCCGGTGACTATGGTTTTATCCCCCGTACCCTGCACGACGACGGTGACCCGCTGGATGTGCTGGTGATGACCAACGAGCCCACCTTCGCTGGGTGCGTCATCGAGGCCCGACCGTTGGGGATTTTTCATCTGGAGGACAAGGGCCGCCTGGACGACAAGATCCTGGCCGTCCCCCATACTGATCCCCTCTTTGATGGTTACCACTCTCTCGAGGACGTGCCGCCGCACTTTTTGAAGGAGGTGAGCCACTTTTTCAGCGTCTACAAGGACCTGGAACAGGCCGAGACCAAGGCGAAAGGGTGGGAGGGGATCGAGCGGGCCCGCGCCGAGATCGAGCGGGCCATCGAGATGTATGTGCAGATGCTGCGGACCATGCGCTAGGTGCGCATAGCAGGAGGGAGAAGAGCAATGACACGCAAACAGTGGCTGGTGATCGTCGTTCTGGGCCTTACCGACTGCCTGGTGCTGGGTTGCCTCGTCGCTGTGATGGCGTTCGCCCCCCGGCTGGCAACCTCCCACGCCGTGCCCACCATGTCGGCAAGCATGCCCGTGGCTACACCGACGAGGGGCGTGATGCTGCAACCCACATGGACCCCCACCCCTACCTTCACCCCCGTCCCCGTCCCTACGCCGCTGCCCACCTCCACCCCTGCTCCCACTCCGACGCCGTTGGTTATCCCCACCCCCTCGCCCACAACCGCGCCGCTCCTGCTGGAGAATGCGGACTTTGAGGATATCCTCCCCGACAGTGTGCCGGGATGGGAGTTGGAGGCAGTGGTCAACTGGCAGCCGGGGGACGATTTCGACCCCGATGCTTCTTACACCTTTCCGATTTTCAAGCCCGCCGACGACCCGCCCCGCTTTATCGACGGCTCCACACTGCAGATCGAATCCGGTCACCAGTACGTCAAATTCCAGGTGGTTCTCTTTCAGGTCGCCGAGGTAGCGCCGGGGAGCCAGGTGCAGTTCGAGATAAAGGCCAAGGGGTTTTCCAGCGAAGGGGGAATCATGATGCGGGTGGGAATCGATCCGAACGGGGGGGCGGCCTGTGCGGACGGCGAGTGGAGCGAGATGGAACTGGTTGATCAGGGACGGGGGCTGGTGGTCCTGCGCTCGCCGGTGGTGGCGGTGGGGGCGCGGGGGCGGGTGACTGTCTGTATGTTCGCCGAGCCTCAATACGCCGTGGCTTCCAAAGCTGCCTTCTTTGACGACGCGCGGTTGTTGGTAGCGTCGCCGTAAGCAGTTCCTGCGGGCGGTCGGCGTTAGACGATCTGCACCTCCACTCCCATCTCCTCCCTCACCTCTGCCGCCAGCGCTTCCAGAGCGGATAACTTGAAGGCGCTTTCCTCTTCCTCCGGGTGGCCCAGGATCACCAGGTCCGCTTTCTCCTCGCGCACAGCCTGTTTCAACTCTTCGTGGAACTCGCCGCGGCGGATGCGTGCCTCCGCCAGGGCCCCCTGGGCTCTGGCCCGCTCCTGCGCCATCGTCAGCAGGAACTCGCCCATCCGCGTTATCTCTTCCACTACCACGTCCGGCCGGACAGCACGCTCCGTCCGGTCCAGGAAGTGGGTATCCACCACATAGAGAAAGACCAGTGGTTCTCCTCGCTCCAGGGCCTGGGCGATGGCGATATCTTGGGTGCGATAGCTTGCCTTACCGCCTCGCGTTGGACACAGAATCTTGGCCATAGCACACCCCCTAAAAGCGAATGAGGAGCCACAAAGTCCCCATAGTCACGGTGATCAACAACGCGGGAAAGCCCACCTTTAGGAATGCACGATAGGTGATGGGATAACCAGCCCGCTCGGCGATGCCGGCCGTCACCATGTTGGCCGAGGCCCCGATGAGGGAGCCGTTCCCGCCCATCGCTGAACCGATGGAGAGGGCAAAGAAAAGTTCCTTGCTGCCAACTCCGGGGATGGAGCGAGTGAGAAAGCCCACTACCGGCAGCATGGCCGCGGTGAAGGGAATGTTGGCGATGAGGGTGGAGAGGAGAGCGCTGGCCCAGACGATGATAAACACCGCGACGACTATGCTATCACCGATGAGGTGCCCCATCCCCACGGCGATGTAGCCGACCAGCCCCACTTCTTGGATTGCCCCCACCACGATAAAGAGGGCGATGAAAAATACCAGCGTGGTCCAGTCCACCACTTTGAGCATCTGTTGGATGTCGGCGCGGACAGCCAGGAGCATCGCCACTGCGCCGAGGATCGCTGTGACCGCCGGCACCAGGTGGATTTGCTCTCCCAGGACAAAGAGGATGATCACGCCAATAAAGACCGTCCCCGCCTTGCGCAGCTTGTCCGGCGCTGTGATGCGGGCGTTCTCCGCCAGCCGAGCCAGGAGCGCTGGCGAGGTCTTGGTGCTGGCGGCCCGGTACTCGGTGCGGTAGCGCAGGAGGACGTAGATGGCGAGTGCCACCTGGGCCAGCAGCACGCCCGGCGTGAGCCTGGTCAAAAAGTCGTTGAAGGTGATGCCGGCATAGGAGCCGATAAGGATGTTGGTCGGTGTGCCGATGAGGGTGCTGATGCCGCCCACGTTGGAGGCCAGCACCTCTGGCATCAATAGTGAGATGGGGTCCACTCCCAGCGTCAGGGCGATCTGCAGGGTGATGGGGGCCACCAGGAGCATTGTCGTCACGTTATCCAAAAGCGCCGAGGAGACGGAGGTGAGGGCCATCAAAAAGAGCGCCAGTAGCCAGACCCGCCCCCCGGCGAGCCGGTAGGCCTGGTAGGAGAGCCACTGGAAGATGCCGGTCTCTTCAATGACGCCAATGACAATCATCATTCCCATCACCAGGAAGATAACGTTGAAATCGACATAGGTGAGCGCTTGGTCAAAATCAAAAATGAAGAGCCCCTCGTTGAAGGGACGGCCCACTAGGCTGACCCCCAGGATGACCGCTACGCCCAGCAGTGCTGCCATTGTGCTGTGTAGCCGTTCAGTGGCGATGAGGGCCAGCATGCCCAGGAAGGTAAAGGTAGCGATCCAGAACCCCATCGTCAGCCGCCGCTCCAGCGTGATATCGGGCAAACGGACGGCTGCTCCCTCCTGCAAGCGGGTCAGGCTCGCCCGGTCCGCCTGCCAGGTGGTCGGTTGAAAATGGGGGTGGGTCACCTCCAGCCGGATCTCGCTGACCTCGCCTTCGGGCAGGTCCAGCACGAATACCCCATCTTGCTGCGTTTCCCCCTCCGCGGCTGGCTCTTCCCCACCCGTGTAGAGCGCCACCCTGGCCTTGCTCACAGGTTGTCCCTGCGCATCGACCACCCGCCCGGCTAGCGCCGGGCCCCCGGATGCCTGGACGGCGTCGGGTCCCGTCGTGGTTGCCAGCATGACAGTCAACGCCAGCAGCAGGAAAATCGGCCCGGCTATCCAGCGCACGGTGCTCGTCACTCGGCTGTGTTTTTTTCTCACTCCCACATTTCTCCAAAAGTGTATGCTGTTCTGCCAGTGCAATTACGCGGGCGGCCTCCCCTTGCTGACCTGGCGATTTCGCCCGGGTCATCGATTGGGGTGGAGGCTGTAATCGGTGATGCAACTCAAGAGAATGCCATTTATTCCTTTAATCTAACATTGTCAAATTAGTTTCTATTGCCGTGTTGCTGCCAAGTATTTTTCGGGCGTTCGGGCGGCGAAGCCGCTGTCCGCACCAGCCATGGTTAGCTCACACGAACGCGCTCACTTTGAGAAATGTTTGTTCTCCCGAATATACCGATCAGCGCCCCGGCCGCCGCTACGTTTACAATACAGCTTGCTATAACCGAGCCACTCCCTATGAGCACACCATAAGTATTGTTCAACACGTGATAGAGCGCTACAGCCAGCACGCTTCCTTGTGTGCTGTTGTAGAGCCAGGTGTAGATGAACGCTCCGGCTACTGTGCTAATGAACCATACTATGAACGGATAGTTGCTCATGGGGTTGTCCGTCCAGAAGAAGAGCGGCAGATGCCACAGCGCCCACAACGCGCCTACAATCAGTGTGGACGCCAACGCAGTGTGGCTCTTTTGCAATCGGGGCAACGCAAACCCCCGCCAGCCGACCTCTTCCCATGGATTGGACAACAACGCAATCACGAATGCGGAGATGACTAGACCTGCTCTGTTCTCATTTACAGGCTCCCAAGCGATAGGCAACCCAAACGCTTGCGCTACGAGTTTGTCTGCCAAAAGCAATATGGCGGGCAAGGCAATTGCGACTCCCAACCATCGCGCCCTTATTCGCCATCGCCATAGCGAACGAAACCATCTATTGGCCCCTGTCTTGCCAACCAAGACTCGTTGAACGATAATCGCGGCTAACGTTGGCCCTGCTGCAGGAAGGATTAGCAGTATTTGGAAGGCGGGATGTTGAAACCAGGGTGCGCCCCACGAGGCTGCAACCATGGGTAACCATCCCATCCACGAGATGGCAAAAGCAAGAGTGTAAAACCAAAGAAGTGGGTGTTTCTTCACCTGCTCACCTCCCAAGAAGTGTGGCTTAACCGGTCACTATGCGGCAGCGCGCCTGGGCTCATTTCGTCATTCGGTGCGGGCTGCAGGGGCATGGCGAAAGCCTGCCATCTTTCTGACCATCCTCCGCAGCCAGGAGACAGGGGCCAGTTCGGCTTTGCGCACCATCAGCACCGAACATGGCGCCCGATCCGCCAGCCGGTCGGGGATGGAGCCGAAGAGCAGGGTCCGCAGGAACCACTCCTCCGAAGCTCCAATGACAATCAGGTCGCACGCTCTCTGCTGGGCCTCGGCCAGGATACCTTCCACCACCGAAGCGCCGCGCTTGAGGCTAAAAGTGACATTTTGCGCCTCCTCGCCCAGCACGTCCTCGACCATCTGCCGCAGGACCTCCATCTCCACCTCCATATCCGCATCCTCGGACTCGCCGAGGATGCGGAGGGCGGTCAGGGTGCCTTTTTCGGCGCGGACGATGTCTCGCGCCAGCCGCAGGGCCAGACGAGCGTGTGGGCCTCCGCTGACCGGCACGAGCACACTCCGAACTGGTCCCTTGCTGACCCCCCGGTCGCGCAGCACGGCCACGTCGCACTTGGCCCCGTGTACCACGTCCTCGACCACGCTTCCTGCCACCCGCTGTGTGGACAACTGGCCGCGCCAACCCATCAGTATCAGCCCCACTATGCCAGTTCGAGCCTCGGCTACGCCGAGGATACCGTTGGAAATGGAGCGCGCGGCGCGCAGCATGGTGCGGATCGGCACCCCGTGTTCATGGGCGGCGTCCGCTGCCTGTTTGAGCAATATCTTGCGTCCGTTTTCGCCTCTTTCGAGAATCTCCTGCGCCAATCCCAGCGGAGTGGCTGGTGGGACCTTGACCACTGAGAGGGCGGCGATGGTAGAGGCTTCCCGCGCCTGCCCCAAAATGACGGCCATACGGATCAGGCCGGGGGCGGTGAGCGGGTTGGCGACCGGCACCATGATCTCGTGCCGGGCCGCCTCCACCGTCTGCGCCGCCACCTCTACCGCCCGGCTCACTGGACGCCGCAATTGGTAGACGACCACGCCCAGGCCGATGAGGCCGATGCCTACCACCAGCGCGTGGGGTTCGGTGAACGCTTCGACTATGATGATGCCCAGGCAGCCGAGGATCGGCATCACAGGGTACCAGGGGGTGCGGAAGGGACGGGGATGGTCGGGGAACTTGCGCCGCAGCCAGATAACCGAGACGTTGGTGAAAAAGACCACAAACATGTAGCCAAAGTTCGAGACATAGCTGAGGAACACCTCGTCGCCCGATATTGCGGAGAGGGCGATGACCACTCCGCTGATCAGAATAGCCGGGAGGGGACTTTTGAGGCGAGGGTGGATGCGGGAGAGAAAGGCGGGCAGGTAGCCATCCCGGCTCAGGGCCAGGGCCACGCGGGCCGAGCTGAGCAGAGCGGTGTTCAGTGAGGTGATGGTGGCGACGATCCCCGCCGCACCCAGCAGCGGTGCGCCCCATATGCCCAGGAATTGGGAGGCGGCATCGGAGAGGGGGGTGGATGAGTCTGCCAACGAGGCGGCGGGGAGGATGCCCAGGGCGACAAAGGCCACGGCGCAATAGACGACGGCGCAGATCAAGATGGTGCCGACTACGGCGGCGGGAATATTGCGTGCCGGGTCCTTGGCCTCCTCGGCTGTGGTGGCGATCACCTCATATCCCACAAAGAGGACGTTGACCATGGTAATGGTCTGAAAGATGCTGGCCATGTTGGCGAGCCATCCCTCGTGGATAAAGAAACCGCCCTCTCCGTTAAAGGTGGCCCAGGAAAATCCTCCTGGTAGAACCAGCCCCAGGATCACAAAGGCGGCCAGTGAGCCGAGGAGGATGCCGGCTAGAATGAGCTGGGTGCGGCCGGCTTCCTGGCTGCCGCGCAGGCTGATGAGGGCAAAGATGGCGATGAGCACCACGGCGGTCAGGGGCACGGGAAGAAAGGGCGCAAAGATCTTGAGCGAATAGGCGGCCCCCACCGCCGAGAGGGCGGCATAGACCATGCTGCTGAACCAGCTCACCCAGCCCACGCTAAAGGGCAGCAGGCCGGATGTCGCTTTGCTGATGTAGGCATACCCCCCGCCGGCAATGGGGAAGCTGGAGGCCAGCTCGGCGTAGGAGAGGGAGTTGGGCAGCGATTGCAGCCCGGCGAGCAGGAAAGCGAGGATCACCGCCGGACCGACCATCCCCGCGGCGTGGCCGGTGAGCACGAATACGCCGGCCCCCATCGTGCCGCCGATGCCCAGCATCAGGATCTGGGCCAATCCCAGAGAGCGGACCAGTTGTCGTTTGGGCATGTGTTGCCTACCTTCCTTTGACGCACTCCGTTTGCTGCGAGCGCACACACAGGTGCGCCCCTACACAATCCGCTCAATCCGCTCACAATCCGTCCCCACAGCACTCGCCCGCGCTATGGAAAGCGCGGCTACATCTCTCTTGACCCGCAATCCGCTCCATCCGCTGACCACACCTCTCGATAGAATGCCACCGTTTGGGCCGCGACGCGCGCCTGGGTGTAATGGGCCAGCACCCGCTCCCGGCCCCGCTGCGCCAGGTCGGCGCGCAGGTCCGCATCTGCTGCCAGGCGGGCCAGATGCTCCTGTAGCCCCATCACATCCTCCTCGGCAAAGAGCAGGCCGCTATCGCCAATGACGTGGGGAATCTCGCCGCTCCGAGCGCCAACCACAGGCACGCCGCAGGCCATCGCCTCCACCAGCACCCGTCCGAACTGCTCCACCCAGTTGGAGCGGGAGCGGGATGGCAGCACCAGCACGTCCAGTCGACGGTAAAAGTCCGGCATCTGTGTCGAGGGGAGGGGGGGGAGGAACTCGACCTGCTTGCCCATCCCCAGCTCGACTGCCAGCCGCTCCAACTGGTCCCGCAGCGGCCCGCTGCCCAGAATACGCACGCGTATTCGCTTCAGGCCCGCCGCTGCCCGCAGCAGCAGGTCCACCCCCTTCTCCTCCACCAGCCGCCCTGCGTAGCCGACCACGAGCGTCTCGCGCCCCTCCCGCCGGCCGGGGCAAAAGAGTTCAGGGTCCACCCCGAACTGGGGGATGACCGCCAGCGGGCCAGTGTACCCTTTCGCCCGCCAGACCTGCGCGGCGGTGCGGCTGCCGGCGATGGCCCCGCTGGCCTGTTGCAGGCAGGTCCGTTCAAAGAGAGAAAAGGGTGGGGGGTAGCGGCGTTGGAGGTTTTGCCAACTGAACCACAGGGCGCTCCGGCCGTACCGGTGGGCCAACGCCATGCCGTGAAAAGTGGAGAGATTGTAGGGCTCCTCGTCCAGGTGGACCACATCAGGCCGGAAGGCGCGGAACTGGCGGGCAAGGAGGGGGTAAAAGTGGAGGTGGAAGCTGCCGTTCAGCGCCATTGGCTCGACGACCAACTCGTAGCCTGTGGTAAATGAGCGCTCCAGCTCGATCCTACCCCGCTCGTCGCGCCAGTACGGCGGCACCACCACTCGCAACTCCACATCGTCGTGGCGGGCGATCTCCTCCAGCTTGCGCTGGTATATGCCGACCAGACATGCCTTTGAGATCATCAGGACGCGCAAGTGACTCCCCCGAACGAGCGGTGACGATTATGTCTAGTTATCCGGTTTTTGACACACCCTACCATTGTGCTATAATTCGCCCGCTTTGGCAAGTGCGCTTGATCGGGACATGATCTCACGAAACAGTGGCGATGGCGTCGAGCCGTCGCCCTCCCCGCCCGGGGGACGGGGTCGATGGACGGATTGGACCGTCTGCATCTTGCTTTTCCTGTTCCTCTCCTCTCTCTACTTTGCCACCAGTTCGGGGATTACCAGCAGCAATGACGGAAGCCACTATGCCCTGACGCGGGCGATTGTGGAGAAGGGGAGTTTCGAGATCAGCGGCTTCTCCTCCTATGCCGAGGGGAATGACATTGCCCTGCGGGGCGATAGTAAATTCAGCGACCGTCCGCCGGGCACGGCCCTGGTTGCCTCGCTCTTTTACGCCGCCGCGGGACGGCTGCCCTCTCCCCCCGCCCAACTTGAATCCCGCCACGATCCCGATAACCCTCGCCTGGTGTATGTGATGCTGTTGCCGTCGCTAGCTGGGGCGGGGGCGGTGCTGCTCTTGTATCTTCTGCTGCGGGAACTGGGGGTCTCATCTGCTGGCGCGCTGATGGCCAGCCTGGCCCTTGGCCTGGGCACGGCGCACTGGAAGTACAGCAGCGTCCTCTTTTCCCACGCCCTCTCCTCGTTCACCGTACTGCTCGCGGTCTATCTGGCGCTGCGCGCCACCCGCCACGGGCCGGTTGGCTGGCTGCTCCCCCTGGCGTTGGGTTTCATCCTCGGCTACGCGGTACTGGTGGAATATTCCAACGCCATTCTTGTGGTGGTGGTCGTTGTATACCTTTTGGCGCACGCCCGCCGCGTGGCTCCCGCTCGACCGCTTCTCTATGGCTTTCTCCTGGTCATGGGCGGGTTGGTTCCGGCGGCCTTTCTTGCCTTTTACGACAAGGTAAACTTTGGCGGGCCGTTTACCCTCTCCTATGTCTACGCCGTCAACTATCCCTGGGCCGGCAGCCTGAGCGAGACCTTTAGCTTTTCCCTTGGTCGGGGCTTGTGGGCGATGCTCGTCTGGGGCGAGGGCGGCGGATGGTGTGACCCCACCTGTTACAACCAGGGACTTTTTCTGCTTTCGCCCGTCCTCCTGCTCTCCCTGGTGGGGCTGGGCCGCGCCTTTCGTCGCGCACCTCGCTTGCTTTTCCTCACCACGGGACTCTTTATCGCCTATCTGTTGCTCTTTGCCAAGCACCGCACCTTGCACGGCTTTACCGCCGACGGACGTTACCTGGTCCCCTTTCTGGGCTTGTGGTGCGTTCCCCTTGGCTTCTTTTTCGACCGGGCGCTGCGGGTCAGGCGGCCTGTCTGGAGGGCCACTGTGGGTCTGATCAGCTACGGTCTGTTCTTTCTTTCCCTGCGCAACATTTTCCTCCACATCGGCCACTCTTATAACTATCACCTCGACCTCTGCCGGCTCGGCCCTCTCGTCGCCAGTCCCAGCAACTGGGCCTATCTCCTTGGGCAAGTCCTGCGTAACACGGGCAACCTGCCGCTTTTGTGGGCAGTGGAAGGTAGCCTGCTGCTCCTCGGTCTGGCAGCCTACAAGGTTGTTATGAGCCGTATTGAGAAAGCAAGGAGGATAGATCATGCCGAACGTTAATGAGGTTGGTGATCGTGCAACAAAATGGATACGCTGGATTGCTCGGATCTGGGGAACCTTGATCGTTGCATTCACCCTACTTGTACTCATCGGCTATGCCTGGAACTGGGTGACAACCGGTGAAGCAGACCCGCATGCGATGGAGAATTATCCCCCCATTGAAAACTTGCCCCCGCTATTCGGCCTTCTGAGTGTCCTGGG
>JAOZPF010000071.1 GCA_029932895.1 Anaerolineae bacterium
GCTTGAACCACCACACCGACGACCACTGATTATAATCTCTGTGCTCTATTATATCGTATCTCGCCCGGAAAAACAAGGCGCAGGGGCGTAACGCTCACCCTCCCGCAGGTTCGAGCTCTTTCCCCTCTCGCGCGCGAGAGAAAAGTGTCATCTCGCGGTACACATCCTCGATCTGGTCGGCGACGATGGGCCAGCCATACTTTTCTGCCCAGCAGGCTGCCCGCTGCCCCATTCT
This sequence comes from Anaerolineae bacterium, assembly GCA_029932895.1. GTDB lineage: Bacteria > Chloroflexota > Anaerolineae > B4-G1 > DUEL01 > JAOZPF01. Next base: position 236 of record JAOZPF010000071.1, read on the forward strand.
CCGCCGCAAGCCCTCATCGGTCAGCAGACGGGTGATCTTGGCAGCCAACGCGCCGGGACCGCGGGCGGGAACGCGGTAGCCAGTGCGACCGTGGCGCACCAAATAGGCCAGCCCACCCACGTCGGAGGCGATCACCGGCGTGCCGCAGGCCATCGCCTCCAGAGCGACCATCCCAAAGCTCTCATAGTCACTGGGCATCACCACCAACTCGGCAGCGGCATAATAATCCTGCAACGCATCCTGGTCCTGCGCGCCCAAGAACGTCACTACATCACCAATGCCCAACCTTTCCCGCAACACCCGGAGCCGCACCATCTCGTCGTTATCCTCGATACGATAGGGATTGCCACCGATGATCGGCACACACATCCCGCAGGCCAGTTCCGGGTGCCTCCGCTTCACCAGCGAGATGGCCCACAGAAGAGTGTCGATCCCCTTTAGCGGCTCGATCCGCCCCACGAAAAGGATCGCCCGGCAGGCCGGGTCGAGCCCCACCCGCTCCTTGGCCTCACTCGAAGGAATAGGGCGGAAGCGGTCCAGATCCACCCCCGGTGGGATGACCCGGATGCGCTGCACGTCCGCGCCGTACAGGCCGACCAATTGCTCCTGTTCGGAGATGGTAGCAGCGACGACCCGGTCGGCAAATCCGACGATCTCTTCCTCCACCCGGATACGGCGACCCGGCTCCCGCGCCCGGGCCGTCCGCGCCACCGCGTTCTTCATCCGCCCCAGTGTGTGGAACATGTGGACGATAGGCGCTCCCCACCTGGCCCGCAGTTCCCGCGCCACCCAACCAGAGAGCCAATAGTGACTATGAATCACATCATACCGCACGCCGTCCCTCCCGGCCTGCGCTACGACCCCCGCTACGAACTCTTCCAGGTGGTCGTATACCTCCTGCTTGGGGTAGGGCTGCTCCGGTCCAGCGGGGACGTGGATCACCCGCGCTCCCCTTCCCAGCGAGGTGCTAATGCGCGGGACCGCAGGGTCCTGGGCGCGCGTGTAGACATCGACCAGGTGACCACGCCGGGCAAGCTCCCGGCTCAGGTCCCGCACATAGACGTTCATCCCCCCCGTCTCTTTGCCGCCGAGGGTCGCCAGCGGGCAGGTGTGAACGCTGATCTGGGCAACGCGGAGCATCAATCTCCCGTCCAGATCTCTACCCTACCCGTGAGACCGGGCAGCAAGGCTACATCGGCAGGGGCAAGCCGAATACGGACGGCAAAGACAGCTCCCTCACCCGTCTCCTCCCCCACTTGAGGGACCACCGCCTCGACGCTCCCCTCCAGCGGGGTATCGGGAAAGGCGCGCAGCGTGACCACCGCTCGTTGCCCAGGCCGGATGCCAGCGACGTGCTGCTCGCTCAGGTCCAGAGTGACAAAGCGCAGCCCTTCCTCGATATCGAGGAGGGTGACGATAGGCGTACCCGAACCAACGACCGCTGCCGGGGCCACGTCCACCGAGAGCACGATAGCCGCCCACGGTGCGATGAGGCGGGCATGGGTCAGTGCCTCCTCCGCCTGGGCCAACTGCACCTCCGCGTCCTCAACAGCCCGCTCATAGCTGGGCGCTAGTCCCTCCTCCAACGCCGCCAGGGCCCGCTCCGCCCGGGCCACATCCTCCTCATAGGCCGCCAGCGCAAGATAATCGGCGCTGTGCGCATCTTGAGCATCGGCGAGGCGCATCTCGGCCAATTCCCGCTCGCGTGTCGCGCGCTGCCAGGCAGCAAGATACCCCTCGATCGGAACCGGCGGCCACATCGTCTGCACCTTCTCGTAGGTATCCTGGGCATCGGCCTCGGCCTGCTGCGCCCGCTCGAGGGCCGTGCGGGCCTCCTCAACAGCAGTGTCCGAATACCGCAGGCGCGCGGACTCTAGGGCGCGCTGTGCCGCGGCAAGGCTGTCCTGCGCGTCCGCCCGGTCCCGCTCCCACTGCTGCTGGGCGCGGTCGCGGTCGGCGGTGGCCCGCTCCAGCGCACGCTGCGCGTCATCCACGCTCCGCTGCAACTCGCTCTCGTCCAGCAGCGCCAGCAGTTCCCCGGCCGACACCACGTCCCCGGCCCTGACAGTAACCGTCAGCACTTGGCCGCTCACCCCGCCCCCAAAGCCAAGCGGCAATTGCGGGTAGGGCGACACCAACCGCCCGTCCGCCGCGACGGTGCTGCCCGCAGCCAGAGGGGGAATGGTCGGCGGGGGCACAGTCGGTTGCGGCTCCTCCACCGCGCTCTCAACCTCACGTCCCCCTCCTCCACACCCCGTCAGTATGACCAAGAGCACGCACGCCACCAGGCACCAGCGGCCCAAGCTATGCAGAACTCGTTTCTCTCTCACCACGCCTCCCTCAGGATCTCTGTAACCTTGCTCCGCACTATGCCACGAGTGGCCAACGAAGCACTGATGAGGCTAGCAAGGATCACCATCACCAGAATAGAGAGCGTCGTCGGCCAGTCAAACGTCAACCGCGTGGGGGTATCGCGCATCATATTGTTGGTGACGAAAAAGACATAGCCCAACACCGTCCCGGCAGCGACTCCCGCCAGCGATGCGCTGACCGTCATCATCACCGCTTCCAGAGAAAAGACACCCACCAGGTCCCGCCGCCGCATCCCAATCGCTTTGAGCATCCCGATCTCGAGCCGCCGCACATAGACCGCCACATAAACCACGGCGAACACCCCGAAAATACTGGTGACGAAGGAGAGGGCGGTCATGATGAGCATCAAAACACGCATCGTCCGCATCGACTGCTCGGTGATGCGGATATCCTCCGCCGTCGACCTAACCCAGACGTTACCATAATCGGAGAAAAGCTCCCGCAGGTCTGCCACTACCTGTGCCTCGTCCACCCCATCGGCGACAGTGGCCATGATGTCCGTGATGACCGGCTGCTCCCGCTCATTGGGTGAGCAGACTCCGTCCTCACAGATAGCCTCAACGGTGGGGTCATTGGTCAGGCGCAGGTAGGTATCGAGGGAAACCAAACCCACCGCTCCTCCCCGGCGCACATGGTTCTCGTTGCGGGCAAAACCCTCAAAGCCTGGCATCCGCTCCACCAGAGCAACCACGCGCAGGTCCACGACATGGTCCCTGCCCTCCCCCTGCACCCGCAGCACGTCGCCGACAGAGACATCCATATACTCTGCATACCCCGCGCCCAGGATGATCGTATCCGGTACAGCAAGGAGAATAGCGAACGACTCGGGGCCGCCGACGGCATACTCCGTCAGGTCGCCATAGACAATACCGTCCAGCGTGCCAGTAACCCCGCGCACCTGCAACGTGGTGGTGCGCAACTGCACCTTGTTGGTCGCACTGACGTTGCATTCGGGCGTCAATCCAACCGCCTGTTCGATCCCCTCCACGGCGCGGAATGTGTGTAGGAAACTGGGACACAACCCCTCCTCGCTCTCTTCAAAGAACCCCCTCCCCCAACGCGATAGCTGCGCCACCACGGGAGCGCCGTTCTGGAAGCGGGCCGTAACGTCATAGTTCTTTTGCTCCAACGCTGCCATCGTCCCCAGAAAAGTGGGCAGGGTGGCACTGAAAACAATCATCAGCGCGATCATCGTGTTGCGCCGCTTGGCGCGCAGCAGGTTCGGGCCGGCCAGAAAGGTCAGCCGGGGTAGAATCAGCCGCCCCAGCAGGATCAAGAGCCGCTCAAAGGGGACGGTCAGGGTGTAAAAGAGAAGGCTGACGCCGATGACCAGCAGGGCCATACCGCCGAACATATAGACGCTGACGACCGCCTCGTTGCCCTGGGCAAAGAGAAAATTGTTACCGATAAAGACCAGCAGCCACATAATCGTCAGCACGATGCCGGCGATGAGGATACGCACGTCAAAGCGGCGCGAACGGAGCCGCGCCAGGTCCTCGATCTGGAGGTTATCGGCAGAGCCAGGGTTGATGGCGTAACGGACCTTGGTGTTGGCGGCCTTGCGTGCCGGGGCGACGGCGGAAAGGGTCAGGACCACCGCAGCGATCAGCACTGCCCGCACCATCGCAGCGACGGTGATGGTCATTTGGAAATCAACCCCCAGTTCGAACGGCCCTTCGCTGGCACTGGCGATAAGGCGGTTCGCGATGGGGGAGACCACCCAGACGCTCAACGCCTGCCCCGCCGCGACCCCGACCCCCAGGCCGATCAAGCCGATGATCGCCACCTCAGCCAGGACAAGGTCAAAGAGATGACGACGCCGGGCCCCCAGAATACGCAGAAAGGCCAGGTCCCGCCGCCGCTCCTCGACGTTGGTGTTGGTGATCGAATAGACCAGCAGGCCGACCACTCCCATCGCCAGCAAGCCATAGATGGCGCTGAGAGAACGCAAGACGGCAAAGGCCACATCGCTAAAGTCAAGCGCCTGCGCCTTGTCCAGGGCAAAGACATAGCTCTCCGCCTCGCTCCCCAGCGCGTCCTGCAACCGCTCGGCAATGCGCCGCACGCGAAACAAAGAGGTCTGCGTGTTCACCGAGCCGTAAACCGATTCGTCCAGCACAACCACCAGCCGCTCGGCCTGCCCAGGCATCCCCAGCCAGTCCTGCACCGTCTCCACACTAGCCAGAATACCGTTCCGTCTGCCACCTCCCAGCCCGGTCGCCAGCGCAATGCCACTGACAGTAAAGCGGCGGGTCACGCGATGGACGCTTGTGCTGTCCGGCAGATCGTGGCCCTGGAGACGCGAAACCGGCAGGATGTAGCTGAGGTCCACTTTGTCACCAACGCTCAGGCCAAAGGTATCCGCCGTCACACGCAGGATAACGACGCGGTCCCCCTCCAGGTCATATGTCCCTTCCAGCATCCTCACCTGGCCCAGGTCATCATCAGAGGTGCGCGCCACCAGCGAACCGTTGCCCGTGCTGGCAGCGCTGCGCACCTCGACCGTGGCTTGGAAACGTGGATAGACCGCCGCCACCATCGGGTCGGCCGCGGCAAGCGTCGCCGCGACAGCATCGACGTCAATGGTCTGGACAGGGCTGGTGTCGGCGCGGGTGATAGTGATGTCCTGCTCCCCCGCCTCCCGCTCGACCAGTTCAACCACCTGGCGCTGGAGCGAATCGACGCCGTTGTTGAGCGTCACCAACATGCCAGTCACCACCGCCAGGGCCAGCACCATGATGACCGTGCGTGCCTTGTGGCGACCAAAGCTCCTGAGGACGTAGCGGGTCACCATCGAACTATACCTGATCCTCGACAATGCGCCCGTCCCGCAACTGGATCAACCGCCCGGCGAAGCGAGCCATCCGTGGGTCGTGAGTGACATAGATGACCGTCGTGCCTTGCTCACGGTTGAGCTGCACAACGATCTCCATCACCTCGAACCCGGTCTCCGAGTCCAGATCACCCGTGATCTCGTCGCCAATGAGGATAGGCGGGTCGTTAGCCAGCGCACGGGCGATGGCCACACGCTGCTGCTGCCCGCCGGACATCTCGCTGGGATAGTGCTTGGCCCTATCGGCCAGACCGACGCACTCGAGCAACCACTCCGCTTTGCGCCGCCGCTCCCGCCGCCCCAGCCCGGCCAGGGCCATTGGCACCTCGACGTTCTCCAGCGCCGTGAAATTCGCCAGCAGGTTATAGTTCTGAAAGACGAACCCCATCTTGTTCAGCCGCATCTCTGAAAGCCGGTCCTCCGAGAGCGCCACCACGTTCTCCCCGTCCACAATCACGTGCCCGCGGCTCGGCTCTTCCAACCCACCGATGATATTGAGCAGCGTCGTCTTGCCCGAACCGCTGGGTCCCATCAGGCAGACCACCTCGCCGCGCGCCACGTCCATCGTGATGCCGCGCAGCGCCTGCACCGCCTCCTTGCCCATCAGAAACGACTTGTGGACGTTATCCACCAGAATCAGGGGTTCTTGTTCGCCCATCGTCTACCTCCGCCTCTTGAACCTGCTCCTACCGCTCTGCCTGGCCCGGCGAGACCAGGCGAGATAGCGGCACGGGGCCAGTATACCATAACTCCGCGCGGCGGAGAAAACCTTTTGTCATAAAATATTCTACCCGGGCGCACACGCAGGTGCGCCCCTACCTCCAGCCACCCAACCCGCTTCATCCGCTTAATCCGCTCCATCCGCTTAATCCGCTTACAATCCGCTTCATCCGCTTAATCCGCTTACAATCCGCTTCATCCGCTGACTACACCCACTGGCAAACCATCCGTTTGCTGGTATAATCCCCCTCGATGTCCAACGCGACCCGGTCTATCGTCCTGGGAATACTCTTACTACTCGCCGCCTGCGTCCCGGCTGCCGGCACACTCAACGTCACCCTCATCGCCGATGGGGAGACCCGCACCATTGCCACGGACGGACGCACCGTCCACGACCTGCTGGTAGAAGCGGGCGTTACACTCGACGAGGACGACCGGGTCACTCCACCGGAGAATACCTTTCTCACCAACAACCTGACCGTGCGCGTGGTCCGCGTCGAGGTGCGCAGCGAGACGGAACAGCAGATCATCCCCTACGGGCGCGAGACCGTCCGTGACGCCACCGTGCCCGCTGGCGAGACCCGCCTGCTTCGTGCCGGCGTCAATGGCATCCAGGAATTCACCTACGCCGTCACCCTGGAGGACGGCGTCCAGGTCGAACGGCGGCTTGTCCGCCAAACGACCATCCAGGAGCCGCAGAACGAAGTGGTCCTCATCGGCGCTCGGGAGAGCCTGACCGCCGTCCCCATCTCTGGCACAGTCGCCTACATCTCGGCTCACAACGCCTGGGTGATGCGGACCACCACAAGCAACCGTCGCCGCCTGACCGTCGCCGGCGACCTCGATGGACGGGTGTTCGATCTCTCCCCTGATGGCACCATACTCCTCTTTACACGCTACGCCACCGACACCCTGAACAGCCTGTGGATGATCGACACAATTTCCGCCGACGCCGAGCCGGTCCGCCTGCAGGTGGACAATGTCCTCTGGGCTGCCTGGGCTCCCAACGGAGAGCAGATCGCCTATTCCACTGGCACACCGCGCGATGACGGCCCCCCCGACTGGGAGGCCGCCAATGACCTCTTTATCGCCCGCCCGCGGGCCGACGACGGTCAGCTCCTGGGCCGCCGCCGCATCCTGGCCCCCTCTGCTGGCGGCACCTATGGCTGGTGGGGCACCACCTTCGCCTGGGCCCCCAACGGGGAAAGCCTGGCCTATGCCCGCGCCGACGAGGTGGGCCTGGTCGATCTCTTTGCCGAGACCGCCTTCCCCCTCACCTCCTTCCCGCCCTTCCGCACCTACGGCAATTGGGCCTGGACCCCCGCGGTGGCTTGGTCGCCAGAGGGGCGCTTTATCGCTACCGTCATCCACGGCCCATCCCCCACCGGGGAGATGCCAGAGGACAGCCCCGTCTTTGACCTCTACGTCCTGGAAGCCTGGCTGGAAGAGGGTCAGCCGGTCACACCCTCTCTGACGGTGAAACTGGCTCCCGAAGTCGGTATGTGGGCCACGCCCTCCTTCTCCCCTTCAGGAGATTGGATCATCTTCGGACGGGCCAGGGTCCCCTACACCTCCCAGACCAGCTCCTACGAGCTCTATCTGATGGACCGGGATGGGTCGGACAGGCGGCTGCTCTTTCCCAGCGACCCCAGCGAGCCCGGGTTGGATTACCCCGGCGTCGCCTGGGATCCGTGGGACGGGCGGTTCCTGGCGGTCTACCAGGGTGACCTGTACCTGGTCGCCACCGACGACCAGGTTCGCCGGGTCTCGGACGATGGTGCGATTAGCACAGTGCGCTGGGCCGGCCTGGTAGCGCCACAAGAAGAGGAAGAAGAATGAAGGTCACCAGGCAATCCCGCTCTCTCACCGCCTTCTTTCTCTCTCTGACCGTCTTTATCCTTGCCATCCTCGCCATTGCCGCCCTGGTCGCCAACCAGCGGGCCCTCACGCGCGGGATACCGACTGGCCTCCCTGAGCCGGTCGCCCACGCCGATCTTGGGCCATTTTGCATCAACGCACCACTGGCCCGGTATTCGGGAGAGGAGCTAGAGTGGGCGCTGGCGCTCATCACCGACGGTGGCTTCACCTGGGTGCGGCAGACCTTCCCCTGGGCACAGATCGAGCCCCAGCCAGGCGAGTACCACTGGGAGGAATGGGACCGCGTTGTGGACGCAGCGAGTGACCATGGCCTGCAACTTGTCGCCGTGCTCGACACCGCCCCGGCCTGGGCCGGCACACCGCCCCCGGCAGATGATTTCGCCCGTTTCGCCGCAGCCCTGGCTGCACGCTACGGCGAGCGGATCGACGACTACCAGGTCTGGCACAACCCCAACCTAGACGACAACTGGGGTGAGGACCCCAACCCGGCCGCCTACGCCCAGCTCCTGCAACAGGCTGCCACAGCCATCCGCGCCGCCGACCCAGGAGCGGTCATTATCCTTGGCAGCCTGGCCCCCACTGCCGAGCGTGGCCCCCACAACCTCCTTGAAACCGGCTTCCTGGATGGACTGTACGCCGCGGGGGGAGCGCCCTACTTTGACGTCCTCTCCGCACAGCTCTATGGCTTTGACAGCGGTCCCGACGACCGGCTGGTCTCTGCGAACACGCTTGACTTCTCTCGCGTCATACTACTACACGAAGCGATGCTCGCCCACGGCGACGGAGACAAGCCAATTTGGGCCTCTCATCTTGGCTGGAACAGCCTCCCATCCGATTGGGACGACACCCCCTCCGCCTGGGGGCAGGTGGACGAAATGACCCAGGCCGCATATACCGTCGCCGCCCTGGAGCGAGCGCGCCGGGAATGGCCCTGGATGGGATTGCTCTGCCTGACCCACTTCCAGCCCGACCCCGCTGCTACCGTCCCTCCCTCCGGCACACCCAACGCCGACCGCCACTGGGGTTTCGCCGTCATCGGGCCGGACGGGACCATCAGGCCGGTCTATCGCGCCGTGGCCGATCTAGCCGCCTCCTCCGCAGCCATCAACTATCCCGGCGCTTACACCCCCCTTAGCGGCATAGCCGACTGGGAGGGTAATTGGGAGTTCTCTGCCCTCGGAGCCGATGTGAGCCAGGCCGGGGGCGACCGGGTCACCATCCCATTCTGGGGCACCGACCTGGGGTTGCGCGTGCGGCGCGGTCATTATCGTGGCACCCTGTACATCACCGTGGACGGGCAACCAGCCAACAGCTTGCCCCGCGACGAGGAGGGCCACGCTTACCTCTCCCTAACCTCGCCGGACTATGAACCGCAGGTCGTCACCCTGCCCGTCGCCGAGAACCTCCCCGCTGGCGAGCATGTGGCCGTGGTGGTGGCCGAACGGGGGTGGGATCAGTGGGCGTTGGCCGGATGGAGCGTGGCCTACCACCCCGACGACACGGACTATCGCTACTCTCTGGCTGCCCTCTCCCTTCTCGCCGCCGTCGCCCTCGCAGCAGCGGTCGTCGCTAGCCGCCGGGTCAGTTGGGGGGCTCCGGGCCGCGCCGTGGTCGCGGCCTGGGCGCGGCTCTCCGCGGGGACGCAGCTCCTCCTCACCGCTGTCACTGCCGCTCTCCTGTGGGCCGCTGCCTGGCTGACCTGGGGCACGGGGGCGGGAAATGCTTTCCGCCGCCTGGGGGACGGCACAGGCATCGCCGCCGCGGTAGCTGCGGCTGGCCTGTTCTACTACTCCCCGTGGTTCCTGCTGACGCTCATTGCTGGTCTGGCGCTGTTCATCATCATCCTCCTGCGCCTCGATCTGGGACTGGCCCTCATCGCCGCGCTGGCCCCCTTCTACGCCTTCCCCTGGACCCTCTTTGATCGCGCCTTCTCAATGGCCGAGATCGTGACCCTGATGGCGTTGGTCGCCTGGGGAATGCAAAGGCTCAGCATTTGGAAATCGGGGACCCGCAAGGCCGCTCTCCACCCCCTGGACTGGGCTGTTCTCTCACTGATCAGCGTCGCCTTCCTCTCCTCCTGCTTTGCCGCGTATCAGCGCGTGGCCTGGCGGGAACTGCGGCTGGTTATTGTGGAGCCGGCCATATTTTACCTGATGCTCCGCACCGCGCGCCTGAAGCGGCGGGAACTGTGGCGCATCCTCGACTTTTTCGTCCTCGGCGGGGTGCTGGTGGCCATCATCGGCCTGGTGCAGTACGCTCTGGGCGTGAACCTGATCACCGCCGAGGGCGGCCTCGCTCGGCTGCGCTCGGTTTACGGTTCTCCCAACAACGTGGGTCTCTACCTGGGCCGCGTTCTTCCATTTCTGATAGCGATCCCGCTTTTTGCCCAAAACCGCCGTCGCCGCATCGTTTACGGGCTGGCAGCCCTGCCGGTGGGGGCGGCGATCCTGCTTAGCTTTTCCAAGGGAGCGCTCCTCCTCGGCGTGCCCGCCTCCCTGTTGACCATCGGCCTGCTGGCTGGTGGAGGCTGGCTGTGGGCCACACTGACCGCCCTCCTCGTCGCCGCCGTCGCAGCCATTCCCCTCCTCCGTCTCCCCCGTTTCGCCTCCCTCCTCGACACCCACGGAGGCACCACTTTCTTCCGCCTCAAACTCTGGCGAGCGACCGTGACAATGATCCGCGACCATCCCTGGCTGGGGGTCGGCCCAGATAATTTCCTCTACTACTACCGCGGCCGCTACATCCTCCCCACCGCCTGGCAGGAGCCCGACCTCTCCCACCCCCACAACATCCTCCTCGACCACCTGGCCCGGCTGGGGGTCCTGGGGGCAGCGGCGGGGGTCTGGATACAGGTTGCCTTCTGGCGGTTGGCACTGCCGCTGCGCCGTCGGCGCGACCCCGATGGGCGGGCACTGGCGCTGGGACTGATGGGCGCGATGGCTGACGTACTAGCTCACGGGTTGGTCGATCACTCCTTCTTCCTGATAGATCTGGCCTTTGCCTTTTTCCTCATCCTCGGCCTGACCCACGCCCTCGCCAGCGGGAAACTGGGGGAATAGTGATCGCCGACATCTCCCTCACCTCCTGGCAGCGCAACCTGTGGGCCATCTGGTTCGCCGAACTGACCTCCATCGTCGGCTTTACCGTAGTGATGCCCATCCTGCCCCTCTACATCCCGCAACTGGGCATCACCGACCCCCAGGCGGTCACCTTCTGGGCGGGCGCGATCTTTTCCGCCCAGGCAGTCACGATGGCCATCATGTCCCCCGTCTGGGGCATGCTGGCCGACCGGTACGGGCGCAAGCTGATGGTGCAACGGGCGATGTTCAGCGGGGCCGCCGTCATCGGACTGATGGGGTTCGCCACATCGGTCCAGCAACTGGTCCTGCTGCGGGCACTTCAGGGCGCACTGACGGGCACCGTCACCGCTGCCAACACCCTGGTCGCCAGCACGACCCCCCGCGAGCGGACTGGCTACGCGATGGGGATGCTCCAGATGGCGATCTACTCCGGCGCATCGGTGGGGCCGTTGCTGGGAGGCTTCATCGCCGATACGGTGGGCTTCCACGCCGTCTTCTGGGTCACCAGCGGCCTTCTGCTGACCGGCGGACTCCTGATGACCTTCCTGGTCAAAGAAGAGTTCCATCCCTTGCCCCGCGCCTCGAAACGGGGCTGGCGAGCGTTGCAGGAGAGCCTCCGCCCCGTCCTCTCTTCCCGCCCCCTCATAAGCGCCTTCGGCATCCGGCTGATGATGCGCAC
>JAOZPF010000315.1 GCA_029932895.1 Anaerolineae bacterium
TGGAGATAGGCCCACCACCCCGCCAGCCCCAACTGGAGCCAGGTAAAGACCCCATAGGCCCGCCACAGGGGGAGAAGGTAAAAGACCAGGCTCAGAGGATAGAGGGCCGAGTGCTGCCCGTTAGCCAGGAAGGGATGACCGGCAAAGATGTAGGGGTCCCAGAGAGGAAGCTCGCGGTTCTGGAGCGCTTCCAGGAGGAACCGCTTCCAGGCATAGTTCTCCAGAATCAGATCGGTGACGAGGCTGTTTTGGGGAACCCCAACTCCCATCTGGCCTGCCGCGGCGCGGTAGGGCTCAAAGCGGAAGAGCGCGTCGGCGGGGAGCAGGGTGCGGGACCCCAGGGCCACGGGGCCAAAAAGCACCAGCGGCACCAGGAGCAGGACCAGTGCAGCGATCAGCGTGGGCAGGTGTCGGCGGATCATACGGACCTGCGGCGCAGGTGGCGGTGGTACCAGCGAACCTGCCACACCCGCAACGCCGCCTCGATCTTGACCGGCACGCTCATCTTGGACTGGCCGATGCGCCGGTCCTCAAAGTAGATGGGGACCTCCAGCACCCGGTACCCCAGCCGCTGGCTGACGTAGGCCATCTCGACCTGGAAGACATACCCCTGGGAGCGGATGGAGGAGAGGTCGATGCCAGCCAGCGATTCCCGCCGCCAGGCCTTGAACCCCGCCGTGATGTCCCGGACGCGGGACCCTAGGATGGCGCGGGCATAAAAGTTGGCCCACCAGGAGAGAAGCACGCGCCCCAACTCCCAATCCTCATCGGTCCGTCCCCCCTCCACGTAGCGTGATCCGACCACGACGTCGTATTCCGGCAGGTGTGCCAGCAGGCGGGGGACGTCGGTGGGAGAGTGGGAAAAATCACAGTCCATCTGCACGATCGCTTCCGCCCCGTGGGCCAGCGCCCAGCGAAAACCGTCAATGTAGGCCACCCCCAGGCCACGGGGGCCGGTGCGGTGCAAAACGTGCATCCGCTGCGGATTCGTCGCCGCCAGCCGGTCGGCGATAGCGCCGGTGGAGTCGGGCGATGCATCATCCACGATCAACACGTCCAGCTCGGGCATTTCCAGTCCCCACAGAGCCTGGACCATCGGGACGACGTTGTCCGCCTCATTGTAGGTGGGGATAACGACCGTCGTTCGCACCGGATTTTCTCGCTTTCGCAGAGCAAAAGGGCGCAGCCAGGCAAAAGGGCCGGGCTGCACCAGGACAAGGTCGAACTTGCGCGCCCTCCACTCTGGGAGGGCGCGGGCTTGATTCCCTCCCGCGCCGACTTTACGGGACAGAGGGGGTTGTGAAAGGTACAGGTTCGCTACACGGGGCGCAAGGACTTGGACATGGCCTGGCGCAACTTGGTCAGGCTCTTGTAGGAACCAGGATCGGTGACCACACCCATACGGAGCGAGAGTTGTGGCAGCGGCTTGCCGTCTTCGCTATGACCGGCCTCCCAATCGGCGCGGGGGTAGAAAAAGGACATCGCTTCCTTGAGGCGCGCAGCCAATTGTTCCTGCAGCCGTTGTGCATAACCGGGATCGACGATGACAAAGAAACGGGCACTGTCCAACTGCCCGACAAAATGCTCCCCGTGCCGAGGCTCCGCATCGGCGACGCGCTGGACCATCAGGGCCACAGCACGCAGCATATCATCGCGGGCGACAAAGCCGTAAGTATCCGCAAACTCCTCTAGCCCACGCAGCCCTATCGTCAACACGGCCCAGCGGCCCCCCTCCTTGACCAGGCTACTCAGCCGCTCCTCAGCCAGCTCGGCAAAGGCCAGCCCCGTTACCGGGTGAGATACCGGGGGAAGTTTGGCTCGTTGGAGGACGTTGCTCACCCTCAGCCGTAGTTCCTGAATGTCAAAGGGTTTGGTCACGTAATCAACCGCCCCCAGCTCCAGGCCAGCCAGGCGGTCTATCCGCTCTCGCCTCTCGGTGAGAAAGATAATGGGGACGTGGGCAGTGCGTCGCTGACTGCGCAACTGGCGGCAGATCTCGTACCCATCTATGTCCGGCAGACGAATGTCCAGTACGACGAGGTCGGGCAACGTCTTTTTGACGAACGCCAGCGCGTCCTTCCCCCACCCGACCGTTGTCACCTGGTACCCCTGGGCCTCGAAATAGGAGGCTAGCATCTCGGCCGTGTTCGGCTCGTCTTCGACGATTAGGATATGGTCTTGTGTTGCCATAGTCATCTCTAATGCCCAATCGCTGGGGTTGTGGTCAGCCGATAGGTTCTTTATAGATCGCATAGGTGCAGACGGAGCCGTCGACTGCGTGGCAAGAGATCTCGTCCACGCGGAACTTTTTGCCCCCGCTGACCCAGTGCAAACCCTCCTCAATAACCCCCATCCCCGCGAAACAGATGGGGCGATCCGCCGTGCGGCCCCAGCAACAGGGGCAGGGGTCCATTGTGTACGTATAGTACTCTCCCTTGTCCTGAACCTTGCTGACCTGATCGCTAAACTGGGTGAAAATCTGAGCCAGGGCAGGCAGGCCGGCCTTCAGCTTGGCAGGCAAGGGCAAGACACGAAAGGCCAGGTCCCCCACGCCGGCGAGAGGACCAAAACCAGGCAGCCCCAGGGCAAAGGCCGCACGACCGGCGCGTAGTTGCAGCCCCCGCCCCCCTCGCGGGCCGTACATCTCCTCCAGGGCCCAGTTCAGGGCGGAAAAGTCGGCAAAGTCGAACTCTTTGTCAAAGTTATCAGAGGGATAGTTGTCGATCAGATGGGAGAGGCCGGCGAGGTTGAGGATGGCGTTGAGGCCATTTTTACCCATCACTTCCTCGATGGCCGCGATATAGATGCGGGCCAGTTTGTTGGGGTAGTAGTAACCGCTGGGCTCAATCCGTCTCACGTTGCGCCTCCTATCCCGTCCTGCTAAAGGACGTCCGCCAAGTCCTCAACGATGCTACGCATATAGTGCAAGACCAAACCTAGCTTTGCGCCTGCGCGGGCCAGAACCGTCAAGACGGCCTCTTCCCCAACGGCGATCAGGACAACGTGACCGCCTTCCCCCTTCACATACACCTCGTGCAGCGTTCCCCGCC
>JAOZPF010000072.1 GCA_029932895.1 Anaerolineae bacterium
CTTCTTTACCAAAGCGATGCGAGACATGGGGTTGGTGGATTTCGACGAGCCGATGACCGCCCTGCGCAACCAGGGTATCATCCTGGCCGGTGATGGCTTTAGGATGTCGAAATCGCGTGGCAACATCGTCGCGCCGGATGACCTGGTGGAGGTGTACGGGGCCGACACGGTGCGCGGCTACCTGATGTTCGGCTGGCGCTGGGACCAGGGCGGGCCGTGGGATTCGCACGGCATAGAGGGCGTGGCTCGCTGGCTGCTGCGCGTGTGGAACCTGGTGCTGGAACCGATAGAAACCCACGGCGAACCCACGGAGAAGGAGGTCGCCGACCTGCGCCGCTGGACCCACAAGACGATCAAGCGCGTCACGGACGACATGGAAGCGTTCACCTTTAACACCATCATCGCCGGACTGATGGAGTTCACCAACGCGCTGACCAAGGCCAAGAGGACCTCTCTCTACGGGACGGAAGCATGGGCGGAGGCCATCGAGACGTTGCTCCTGCTGCTGGCCCCCTGTTGTCCCCACATCTCCGAGGAGTTGTGGGCGCGGACCGGTCGGCCTTACTCTATCCACCAACAGTCCTGGCCCCAGTACAATCCTGACCTGGCTGCCGAGGAGATTATCACCCTGGTGGTGCAGATCAACGGGAAGGTACGAGCACGGTTGGACGTGCCAGCCGACATCGCTCAAGAGGCAGCACAGGCAGCGGCTCTGGCTGACGCAAACATCCAGCGCCACCTGGGCGGCAGGGAACCTCGCAAGATGATCTATGTACCAGGGCGACTGGTCAACATTGTGGTGTAGCGGATAGAGGGACGAACGACCGTGGGGGCGGATGGAGTGGCCCGCCCCCACGTCCCCCCAACGCTAGAGCAGAAAATAGAGCAACATCTGCAGCAGGCTGTTGATCCCGCTGAACAGGAAGTAGGCGACAAAGAGAGGGCGGTCCCGCCGCCGTTTCAACCACCAGGCCAAAAGAGCTCCAGCCACCAGCGGGGCTACCGCCGGGGCCATCCAACGCAGCCCTGCCCACTCTGCCTCCACGCCGATGCGCGGGGGAAGGACAAACCCCAAAGCGATCTGTGCCACCAGTGCTGCGCCGATCGCCACCCACGCCCCCGCCGTCTCCAACATTTCCTCGCTGGTCAGGACATGATAGATCACCAACCCGACGAACGGCAGCACCGCCCACATGATGAGCACCGCTATCAGGGCGATGACCAACGTCGAGAGCCGGAACAGATTGCCAAATATCCCGTTCGACACATCCCAGAGATTCACTCTGTTGTACCGCTCCATCACCTCCGGCGCTGTGCTGGCGTAGACGACGTGGTACCGCCCGAACCCAGCGGTTTCTAGCCACGCCAGGTGGAAATAGGAATGGTCGTCAACAGCCAGGACCGGCACCAGCGACGCCTGGCGAGAATCCGTGACCACCTCCTCCCCGCTTTGCGCCTCCTCCACCCCCACCACCGCGACCTGGAGGTCAACTCGCTGCGGGCCGCTCATCACATTCTCGCTCAACGCCACCGCCAGCGGCGTCCGCCCCCCACCCGCCGTCGAGATCGTGTCCGGGCCGCGGCCGGCCCTCAGCTCCAGAGAACGCACCTGCTGTTGATCCGGCTGGTCCAGAGGGAAGGAGACTGCCTGGAAATCATATCGCTCATAGCCACGGTCGTAGGTCACCCAGAACACATAGCCCATCCCCCCATCGATTCCCAGCGCCATATCCTGTAACGCCATCCGGTCGCTGACCAGAATGGAGGCGACCTCCGTGACATCTTCCAGTTCGCCTCGCGCCGGATCAAAGACCGCATAGTAGAGCAAACGATCATTGCCGCCCCGCCGCTCCTGCCAGGCCAGGTGCAGCCGCCCCCCCTCGCCAGCCCAGACCCGTGCCGAATACCCGCCGGGGACCAGCAACGACGGCCCCGCCAGCATCTGCCCCGCTCCGCTCAGCATGGCCCAGTGAACACCGACCACATCGGCCCACAAGGCGTGCAAGCGCCCGGCGTCGTCCCGGACGAGGTGCGGGGGCTCCGAGACCATATGCGAGGGGTCGGATAGCATCAGCGGCTCGGCCACGGGCGTGCCGTCGGCCTCCAACAGGAGATAGTGGACGCTCGCGGGCCCCCCTCCTTCCTCGCGCCAGAGCAGATGCAGGCGACCATCTGGGCCAACCTGCACCTGTGGATCACGCCCCTTGGCCGCATTCACGGGCAGGGTGAACGTATCCAACACCCGCCCATCGGAGCCAACGCGCGCCAGCTCGATCCGGTCAGTCATATCAGCCCAAGTCAGCAGCATTCCGCCGTCAGCGAGCGGGCAGAGCGCCACGCTGCGCTTGACCGGTGTGCTGCCAAGCACCATTCCCCTGCTCCATCCCTCCGCCGCGCGAGGGACCATCGGCATCTCGGAGGAGGCCGCCACAGCCAAAGCTGCGAGGCCCGCCAGAATCAGGCCAACGATGCTCCACAATACAGTTCGTCTCTTCATACCATCTCCTTCATCCACCCCTTTCTACCTACCACCAAAGGGCGACAAACGTTCAGCCCGCACAACCGCCCAGGCTGACCCGATAATCGAGCCAAACCTCGTCACGCCATAACCAAATCGCCATCGACCTCCGCAAGGGAGAGAAGATTAGGGGTTTGCGGGCGGCAAAGCCACCGCAAACCCCCTCCCCTCTCCACACCGGGGCAGATATACAGGTCTGCTCCGGCTAAATCCGGACTATCAGGAAGTTGGCTCCTGCTCCAGAGGAGGATAATCCACCGCGCCAAAGCGGGTCAACACCACCGCTCCCAACCCCACACACGCTATCAGGAACCCCCCAATCCACCCCACGCAGGGCACCAGCTTCAGGAGGCCGCTGAGCAGAGTCAGCAACCCGGCCCCCAATGCCGCCGACCAGAAGGGGTTGACTGGGCGAGAGCCAAAGAGCCGCTCGCCGATAAGAACACCGAGCGCCACCCAACCAAAGACCGCAGCGACCCCAGCTGCGACGGCTGCAATGATACCCAAGATGGAGAGGCAAATGCTCACCAGCAACGCGACAATGACCACCACCGTCAGCAGCCCCATCCCGAAAGTGGGAAGCGGCGATAGCAGACTGGCCCGCCCCACCCGCACCGCGGGGCGCGGCCACAACACCGCCACCAGCCCAGCCAGCCCCGCCATTAGCACCGTCGTCCCCACCAAGCGCAGAATGGCCCAGATGGCCCCGCGCAGGAACGGGAAACGGGCATCACCAACGACGAACGGCCCTACCGGAAAGCCCCACACCATCGGCCCCCACCACTGCATTTCGCCGCCGTTCGCTACCTCCTGTCCCCACACCTCCGCCCCTTCCTCTCGATTGACCAGGCCGCCGAGCGCCGCCAGGTCCCCCTGCACCACTGCCGTCCCCAGCAGGTCCACGTCGCCGCCAAAGACAGCCAGGTCCTCTTCAATAACCCCCCCCGCGTCCACGTTACCGCCCCACACCACCACCGTGCCCTCAACCCGGCTGCCCTCCCCCAGCTCGACATTGCCGCCAAAGACGATCAGGTCGCCGTCCAGCGTCTCTCCTGCCGGGAGGTCAAAATCCTCCCCAAAGACAACCCGCCCGCCCGGCAGCGTGCCATCGAAAGCCAGCGCCGGAGCGGTCACCACCGACGACAGTGCCACCGCCAGCAACAGGCCCCAGAGAACTCGCAGACCACGCATCGCTCTATTCCCCTTCCCGGTCATTCACCGACCAGCTCCAACTCCAGATTCCCCACCCCCACCGTGACCTCAATGAGCAGCTCCGTCTCTGCCTCACCATACGCCTGGTTGACGTACGCTCCATCCGAGAGGGTGAGCTCCTCACCCACATCGACGCTCCCCAGCCCGCCTTCGACCTTGACCTGTACCCCCACATCGCGCGGGAGTCGCAGCAGGACAGCCCCGGTTCCGGCTGTGACACTGGCCTGAGCCGAGTGCGACCAGACGCCGGAAAAGTCGAGGATGATGTTGCCGACTCCGCCATCCACGTCAAGCCTCTCCGGCCCGGCGTTGCCGATTCCGTCCACCCGCAAGCTCGCAGCGCCTGCCCTGATGGTCATCCGCTCCATCTGGGCCGGGTTGGGGGCATCGAAGCGGACCATCATATCGGAAGCGCCAGTCTCTAGCAACAGGTTGGTCAGCGACAGCCCGGTAAAATCGAGTTCCCCATCACTGGCGCCGATCCCTATGTCCATATCCAGCGCGACCCCGGGAGCGAAAGCTAGGTCCCAATTGTTCTCCGCACCCGGGTCCGGCATGCCGCTCTCGTGACCCTGCTCGATTACGAGATCGCCTCCCTCCCAGGTCACTTCCGGCGCCCATTCCTCCACATTGGTCTGAAAGTGACCGGAGAAGAGCACATCAGGTTCACCAGCGGTCAGGCTGATGTCGCCGGAGCCAAAGTGCACCGTCACGTCCGCCTCTGTCACTCCGCTCGCCGGGACCGTCTCCTCGTACTCTTGCAGCGGCCCCACCTCCAGGCGGGTCAGGCGGACACTGGGCAGCGATGGGAGTGTGATCGTGCATGCCAGACTGCCCAGCAGCAGCAACACGCTGCCGAGAATCAACCTTGTTCGGCCCATCAGTCACCTCCTCAATAAACAGCTTTTAGCGCGGCGACGCGCCGGGATCACCCAGAGTATGCGCTGGCGGCGGGGCGCAACCGCCGGACCAGGGCCAGCCACAACGGGCTGGCGACGAGGGCCGTCGCCAGCGCGCAGAGAGAGACCGCCGCCACCGGCAGCGCCAGGGCGCTGGCGGTGAGCCACAGGGAGTTGAGCACTGTGCCAGCCACATCGACCAGACGAGCGGTCAGCATTCCCCACGTGCGGACCAAAGGCGGCAGGTCAACCGGTGCGCCAGGCAGAGACCAGAGGAGCGGCAGGAACACCAGGGAAGCGGCGACCAATGCGCCCGCCGCCAGCCCAAGTCCGCCCAGCAGCGCCCGCCGGTACCGCCGGCGCCGGTCGACGCGGGCCATAATTCGGCCGGCGAACCCCACGGGGGGGTGAGCCGCTGGTGAGGCCCGCAGCAACTGCTCCAACGCTTGCAACTGCACCCACTCCTCCCGGCAATCGGCACACTGCTCCAGGTGCACTTCCAGCTCGGCCCGCCCGTCGGGAGGCAGCTCCCCATCGAGGGCCTCCATCATCAACTCCAGGCCGTGCTCAGAGCGCATCCGTTTCCTCCAGGGTCCGGGCCAACGCCCGGCGCGCGCGGTGCAACCGGGATTTGACCGCTCCCACCGTCATCCCCATCACCTCTGCAATCTCGGCGTATGAGCAATCGTACCAATAGCGCAGCGTCAGTGCCGCACGGTCGACGGGCGCCAGGGTCATCAGCAGCCGCTGCACGCGCTCCCGTGCCTCCAGCCGAACCAGCGCCGTCTCGGGCCCCTGTAGGTCCGCCGGCGGCGCGACCTGGTCCAATGATAGCACGGGCTTGCGGCGACGCAGCCGGTCGATGCAATGATGGGCAGCGATGGAGAGAAGCCAAGTGCGGAAAGAGCGGTTTGGGTCATACTGCTCCAGGCTCGAAAAAACCCGCAAGAACGTCTCCTGGGCCGCATCCTCCGCCTCCATTCGATCTCCCAACATCCGATAGGTCAGGTTGTAGACCGGCGTCTGGTAAGCCCGCACCAGATGGCCGAACGCCCCGACGTCTCCTTTGCGGGCCTGTTGGATCCAGGCAGCTTCGTCCATCGTGTGTTTGCGGCTCCCTGCTATTTTCATATACGCAGTTTCGGGGCCCAGGGTTGCAGGTTTCGGGTTGCAGGTTTCGGGTTGCAGGTTTCGGGTTGCAGGTTTCAGGTTTCAGGTTTCAGGTTTCAGGTTGCATACCCCGCGCCGTAGGCAGGGTACGCAGAGCTTGGCCCTGCAGCGCCAGGCGCATCGCCTCCCGGTCGTCCCAAGGGTACTCGGTGGTGCCAAAGCACATCGATTGCTCGTGCCCCTTGCCGCAGGCGATCACCAGGTCGCCCGGATGGGCTATCTGACAGGCACGGAGAATCGCCGCGCCACGGTCGGGCACACGGAATAGGTCCACCCCCTCCCGCTTGCCCGCTTCCTCGGCGGCGGCAGCGCTGGTCGCCAGAATCTCTGTCAGGCTCTCGGTGCGGGGGTCCTCGGCGGTGAGGATGACCACATCAGCCAGCTCGCCAGCGACCCGTCCCATTGACGTCCGTTTCTCTCGGTCCCGCAGCCCGGCGCAGCCAAAGACGACGATCACCCGACCGCGGGTCATCCCCCGCGCCGTCCTGAGCGCCTGGGCCAACGCATTGGGGGTGTGGGCAAAGTCGACAATCGCCAGGAAATCCTGCCCCGCCTCGACGCGCTCCATTCGTCCGGGGACACCATGCACAGCCGCGATCCCCGTGGCGATGGCCTGCGGCGGGAGGTCGAGCGCCACCCCCACCGCTGCCGCCGCCAGCACGTTACTCACGTTATAGAGCCCCACCAGGGGGGTCACCACCTGCACCGTCCCCCGCGGCAGGTGAAGAGAGAAGCGGGTCGCGTCCGTGGCGGTGACCACCTCCCCCGCCGTCACGTCACCCTCCCCGCCGAGGGAATAGACAATCTGCCGGTCGGCGGGGATGGGCTGCAGGAGGGAAAAAGAGCTGTCGTCCCGGTTGAGGACCGCTACCTTGTCCATCCCCGGCTTGCGGAAAGAGCCAGAGAGGCCCTCAAAGAGCATCGCCTTGGCCCGGCGGTACGCCTCCAATGAACCGTGGAAATCCAGATGCTCGTGGGTGATATTGGTGACAGCAGCGATATCGAAATCGCAGCCTGCCACGCGGCGCTGCGCCAATCCGTGGGAAGTGACCTCCAGCACAGCGTGGGTAGCCCCCGCCTCGACCATCCGCGCCAGGTAGCGCTGCACATCCGGCGGGTCGGGAGTGGTGGTGTGCAGCCCCGTGTCGATCTCTTCTCCGCCGATGCGGGCGTTGACGGTAGTGACCATCCCCGCGTTCAGGCCGGCCGCCCGCAGGATGGAATGGACCAGAGTAGTGGTGGTCGTCTTGCCGTCGGTGCCAGTGATGCCGATGAGGACCATTTGGCGGGAAGGGAAACCCTCCCAGACGGCGCACAGCCAGCCCCAGGCCTCCCGTGCGTCCGGGACCTGGGCATAGGAGAAGGAGCCCCAGGGGAGACCACGCAACGCCTGAGGAGGCCGCTCGCCCACGACAGCCACAGCCCCCTCCGCCAGCGCCGGTCCGACAAAGTCGTGCCCATCCACACTGACGCCAGGAACCGCGACGAACAGGTTGCCAGGGCGGACCTGGCGGGAATCAGCGCAGATGCCAGAGACAGCCACGTCCGGCCCGACCCGCATCTGCACGACGGGCAAAGCGTCGAGAAGGTCGACAAACTGCATCACCGCCCCCTACCAAACCGGACCTCGGGGGTCCACAAGGCCCCCGAGGTCCCGATTTCCACTGCACTCAAAGGCCCGGATCAGGCCAATGTCTGGCGCAACTGTTCCACTCGACCAGCCATACTGTCATCGACCACCCGGTCGCCCACGCGGATCACCAGGCCGCCCAGGATTTGAGGCTCTACCTGGAAAGAGACCTCCACGTCTCCTCCCAGATGAGCTGCCAGGTCGCGGCTGATGGTCGATTGTTCCTTCTCGGTGAGGGGGATCGCGCTGGTGACCACAACAGGGCCATCGGCACTGCTCACGTCCTCTGGCAGTACCTCCACGCGCCCCTCGCGGATACCGCTGAAGAAGGCATCCACCAGGGCACGTTGCCGCTGCTCATCCAGCGTCTCACCGATCAACCGGTGTGCGGCAGCGATAGCCAGGGCGGCGATCTGGTCGCGCATCTGACCCAAAAGCTGGTCACGCGCCGCTTGCGCTTCCTCCTGGGCCGTCGTGCGGATGCGCTCCGCTTCCTCTCGCGCCTGGGCAAGCAGCTTTTCCGCCTCCTCGCGCCCCTGGCGCGCTGCCTTGGCGATGGCCTGCTCCGCCTCTGCGCGGGCCTGGGCCAGGATCTCGTCCCGCTCGGCCTCCGCTCTGGCTCGCGCCTCCTCGGCGGCCTTGGCGTCCTCCAGCCCTTTCTGGATGCGCTCTTGGCGCTCCTGCAACATCTTGCGGATAGGCTCGTAGGCCAGTGCCCGCAGGGCCACCACCAGGAGGACAAAACTGACGATCTGGGCCAGCAGGATCCAGGGGTTGATCCCCAAGCCTTCCATATCCTAGCCTCCTACGCCACAAAGATCAGGATCAGCGCGATCACCAGCGCGTAGATAGCGACCGCCTCGGCAAAGGCGATGGCAAGGATCATGTTGGTCAGGACGGTGCCCGCCGCCTCAGGGTTGCGCCCCGTGGCCTGGGTGCCGCCCAGCCCGACCAACCCGATGCCGATGCCCGGCCCGATCGCCCCCAGGCCGATCGCCAGACCTGCCGCCAACAGTTTCGCGACCTGTTCGTTCATCGATTCTTCCTCCCCAAAGGGTCTTCACCGCTCTAGTGGTGCTCGTCGTGTCCGGTCGTCGCCACGGCGATGAAGGCCGCCGACAGCATCATAAAGACCAGAGCCTGCACCGCTCCGACGAACAACTCCAAGAAGTAGAAAACTACGGGAACCACAAAGGGAACCAGTGACGAGATGACCAAAAGCAACACCATCCCGGCGAAGATGTTGCCGAACAACCGGAAGGCGAAGGAGATGATCTTGGTGACCTCGCTCAGGGCCTCCAGAAGGCCGACGAGGAAGTCCATCATCCCCATCATCCCGCCGCTGACCAGCGCTTTGATGTTGAGGAAACGGGAGGAGTAGGCGCCGAAGCCAAGGGTCTGGACGCCGTACACCTGCACCATAAACACCGAGATGAGGGCCAACGCCAGGGGGATGTTCAGGTCGGTGTTAGCCGCCCTCAGGAAGGGGACAAGGGTGTAATGTCCCTCCTCGTTCGTCAGCATCCAGATGGGACCCAACTGCTTCACCGCGAACCCGTGCACTCCCTCGGGGACCTCTTCAATGATGCCTATGGTGTCGAAGCCGGGGAACAGTTCGATCCAGTTGGCGATGAGGATGAAAAGGAAGAAAGTCATCAACAGAGGGAGAGCCTTCTCCGCCTTCTCCCCCAGCACGTCGTGGAGGACGTTGGCGAAGATCTCATAGAGCGCTTCGACGAGGTTCTGCAGCCCCTTGGGCACCATCGCCTCGGGGCGACCAGCCCTGATATGGCGGGTCCCAACCGCTGCGCCGATGATCAGGATCGCGTCGGCGATCAGCATCCCCAGCAGGGAGTTGGGCACCCGGACGGGGCCTACAGGGAAGGCCTCCGCCGCCATTTGGATGTGGGGCTGGACGACCAACTTCGATCCAAAGGGGCCGATGAAGCAGGAGAAGATGCAGAGGCCGATGACCGCCAGGACGGCCAAGATGACACCGACTCTTTTCATAGATGGTCCTCGTTCTCTTCCATTCCCTTCCGAGGAGGCTGGGCTCGACGGGCGGTGGCGAGAGCCACGCGGACCAACGCTGCCAGGCTCACCGGGATGCTGGCCAACATCAACCCCAGCGTGAACCACGGTCTGGTACCCAACCGACCGTCCAGCCACAGCCCCAACGCCAGCGCGCCAAGGATCACCACCAGGGTGAAGCAGCCGATCTGCGCCATTCCCTCGGCGATAAGCGCCCCTTCCCGCCATCCCAGCCCTACACCCTCCTCCGTCCCCTCGGGTCCGGTCACCTCGCCTCCATAATGCAAAGATTATACCCGAAACCGTCCTCTTGTGCAACCTGCCGACCAATTAGAACCACGCCCCACTCGCCTGCCACACCCAGTTAAAGATCGGTGCGCCAAGAACACCCAGCAGCACAATCGCCGCCATTGTAAAGCCCAGCACCCACCGCGAGGGCACCGGGACTGGCAGAGGCTCTCCTTCCTCCTCTGAGCGGCGCTCGAACACCACCTTCACCACACCCAAGTAGTAAAAGAGGCTCACGACCACGTTCACCACGCCGATCACCACCAGCCAGATCAGGCCACTCTGCACTGCCCCGGCAAAGAGAAAGATCTTGCCCACAAAGCCGCCGAAGGGGGGGACGCCCCCCAGGGAGAAGAGAGCGACCATCAGCGTCCAGGCCAGTAAAGGGGAACGGCGGCTCAGGCCAGAGAAAGCAGTGATCTCGTCACTGCCGCTCAGGTTGGAGATGAGGACCACCACACCAAAGGCGGCGATGTTGGTGACGGTGTAGACGATGAGGTAAAAAGCCACCGCCGCCACGCCGAGCCTGGAGGCCGCCGCCACGCCAACCAGGATATAGCCCGCCTGAGCCACGCTGGAGTAGGCCAGCATGCGCTTGATATTCTGCTGAGGGATAGCAAACAGGTTCCCCAGCGTCATCGTGATCATCGAGATAGCCACCGTCAGGGCCACCCACTCTCCCCCCAACGTCGGGAAGACAAAGTGGAGCACTCGGAGCAAGGCGGCAAAACCAGCGGCCTTGGAGGCCACCGAGATAAAGGCCGTCACCGGCGTGGGCGCTCCCTGGTAGACATCGGGCGTCCAAAAGTGCATCGGCACCATCGCTACCTTGAAACCCATCCCCACCAGAACCATCAGAAAGCCAGTGATGGTCAGAGGGAACGGGACAGCTCGCAACGCCATCGCCACCTGCTCGTACCCTGTTCCCCCGCTGACACCATAGAGAAGGCTCAGGCCATACAGCATCACCGCCGAGGTAAAGGCCCCGAACAAAAAGTACTTTAGTCCAGCCTCGGCCGAGAGCGGGTCGCGGCGCATATAGCCCACCAGGACGTAAGCGCTGATGCTGGTCAGCTCCATCGCCACATAGAGCATCACCAGGTTCTCGGCCACAGCCATCAGGCTCATTCCCATCAAGGCAAACAGGAGCACTCCGTAATAGGAGCCGTCCTGTCGCAGGGGTTGAAAGTCGATGGACATCAGCGCCACCAGGACCCCAGCCAGCAAAAAGACCGTCTGAAAGACCCTCCCCAGGCCATCCACGTGGAGCATGCCGCCAAAGGCCGGCAGGTCGGGGGATGGCCATAGGAAGGAAGCCGCCAGAATGATCAGCAAACCGGCCGCCGTCCACACCCCCAGCGCTCGTTTCCGCCCCGCCGGGAGCGCCAGGTCCACCCCCAATACGACCAGGGCCAAGACGAGTAAAAGAACTTGGGGCAAGATCGAGAGTAGCCAGACCGCGTCGAACACCGTGTCGCCTCCCACCTACGCACCTCCCAAGAGCGCCAGCACCGACTCCACGCCGGATTGGATCACGCGTGTGATAAAGGTCGGGAACACCCCGCCCACAACAAGAACCGCACTCATCAACGCCAACGCCGTCTTTTCCAGCGCCGTCGTCGGCGGCAGGTTCACGTACCCGGGCTTGATTTTGCCGAGAAAGACGTACTGGATAAAGCGCAGAATGTAGGCCGCCGTTCCCACAATCCCCAGCGCCGCGATGATCGCGATCGCGGGATACCAAGGAGCCAGGTCCGCCGCCCTCCACAGCCCCATAAAGACCTGTAGCTCAGCGACAAAGCCCAGGAACCCCGGCATACCCATCGATGCCAACCCGGCGATGACAAAAGCGACCGCCGGTTTGGGCAGGACACGCACCAGCCCGCCCAGTTCCTTGATCTCGCGCTGATGAGTCCTATCGTACACCATGCCGACGATGGCAAAGGAGAGAGCG
>JAOZPF010000316.1 GCA_029932895.1 Anaerolineae bacterium
ACTGCAGGCCGACCAGCCCCTTTTCGATCAACATGCGCACAAACTCTTCGATGTAAAAAGGGATACCCTGCGCGCGCTCAAGGATCGCATCGACGATCGACTGCGGCAGGTCCTCCAGAGCGACCAGGTGGGATAGTAGCGCCCGGCTCTCCTCCGGCAAGAGAGGCTCGAGTTTCAGATACAAGGCGGACGGCGCGGCAGCAGGCGGGGCCTTCAACTCCAGGGGGGCCTCCGGCCGTGGACGGGTGATGACGCAGAACAGAACCGGAGCATTGTGGGCTATGCTCACGATAGATTGCAGCGCTTCCCGCGATAGATCATCCGCCCAGTGAAAGTCGTCCAGAACCAGCACCAGGGGATGTTCACTCGCCTCCCCCAGAATCCACTCGCGCAGCGCCAGCACGGTCAGCTCTTTGACACGCTCTGGCTCCAGGTTCCGCAGGCGGGCTTCCTCCTCTGCGCTGAGCCGGCCCAGCATATGCTGCAGAAATGGACGCAGGGGCGCAGAGACCCGCCTATCCCACACCTCGCCAGCAGGAACGGTTTGCAGCGCGTCCTGCAAGAGAGAGCGGAAAACACCGTACCCGACCCCCTGGGTGTAGGGCAAGCCACGCCCTCGCCGGACAACCACCTCGCCGTGCCCAAGTCCGGATAGCCATTCGGCGACCAAGCGCGATTTACCCAGCCCCGCCTCTCCCTCGACCACCACCAACCCGCCATAGCCGTCACCCACCAGAGCCGAGAGCAGCACCCGCAGACGAGAGAGCTCCTCGTCGCGGCCCAGCAGGACCGTTTCCACTCCCGCCACACCGCGCGTCGGCAATGGCTCGGCGCGGCTCCCAACGGCCTCATAGACCCCCACAGGCCGGTCGACACCCTTGACGCTGATGGTCCCCATCGATTGGAAATCAAAAAGCGCCCGCGTTTGCTGGTAGACGCGAGCACTGACCAGAACCCGGCCGGGGTGAGCCAGCGACTCGAGCCGCGCAGCCAAGTTGACCGTCTGACCGATGACGGTATAGGCCGCCTGCTCCTGCGTACCCAGGATACCAGCCACCGCCGGTCCGGCGTGGACGCCGATGCGAATCTGCAGCGGAGCGCCCAGCTTGGCACGGGCGATCGGCTCGAATTCGGCGGCGGCGCGCTGCATGTCCAACGCGGCGCGAACCGCAAGTTCTGGGTCGTTCTCGTGGGCGAGCGGGGCGCCAAAGACCGCCATCAGGCCATCGCCGGTGAACTTGTCCACCACCCCATCGTAGCGGTGAACACAGGTGACCAGGCGGCCCAGGAGATCGTTGATCAGGCCAAAGATGGATTCCGCGTCGAGAGAGGCAGAGAGCCGGGTAAAGTTCACGGCGTCGGCAAAGAGAACCGCCACCTCACGGCGCTCGCCACGCAACCGCTCCTGGTCGTGCAAGACACCCTCGGCGACGACGCGAGGCACGTAACGCTGCAAGCGGGCAACAGCTTCCTCGGCAGCGATTAGCCGTTGCTCCAAGTCCATGCCAATAGACGGATCGCCGTTCAACGGGCTACCGCAGTGTTGGCAGTACCGAGCCGTATCAGGATTGACCGTCCCACACCGAGAGCAATTCACGCCGCCAGTATAGACCAAGCTCACCCAGAAGTCAAAAAGAGGAAGGAGAAAGGGGTAACTTTACCTCTCCTTGTTCTCCAAGCGTGCGCGCAGGGCGGCGATCTCCCGCTCCAGGCGTTTTTGACGGGCCTGGATGGTCAGCACCAGAATGAACGTCAGCGCCCAAAAGACCGCATACGCGGCTACCAGGTAGACCAAGTTCCCATCTGCCATTCGATTACTCCTCCTCCAAGCGCAAGCGCAGCCGAGCCAGACCGTCAGTCAGTCGCTCCAGGCGGACCCGCTGTCGCAACAAGGTCACATAGAGCAGTGTGAACGCACCCAGCGAGACGAGCAGCGTGCTGACCATGCGGGCCGTCATCGCCATCCCTCCTCCGCCGGTCAGAATATCGGGATGGATCGTCCGCCACCAACGGATGGCAAACCAAGAAAGCGGCACCGTCACAAAGGCGACGATGCCATAGACAGCGGCAAAGCGCGCCTCCCGCGCCGGGCTTTCAGTCGACCGCCGCAACATCACGTAGGCAACATAGACGAGCAACTGCACCGCCGAGATCGTCAGCCGCGGCTCCCACGTCCAATACGTCCCCCAGACCGGCCTGGCCCACAGGGAGCCGGTGATGACAGCCATCGTGATAAAGGTCAGCCCCACCTCGACAGAGGAGATAGCCAGGATATCCCAGCGCCGCTCCTCCCGCACCAGGTAACCGATCCCAGCCAGGAAGGTGACGAAAAAGGCCAGAAAGCCCACCCAGGCGGCCGAGACGTGAAAATAAAAGATACGTTGCACATCCCCCATCGTTGCCTCGCGCGGAGCGTAGAGAAAGACCATCCCCAGGGCGACGAACAGCGCCACCGCACTGGCTACACCCAAGAGCAGGCCACCCAAATCTCGATTGTGCATTGTTCCTCCACTGGCAGATTACAGATTACTCTTCCACCACATATTCAAAGACGAGCATCGAGACAGCCACGATGAGCAAGTCATAGACCACCAGCAAGCGGGTCCAGCCACTGACCTCGGCCAGCGTGCTTCCTTCCACCAGTCCTCCTGTTGCCTGCACGGCGGCGATGAGCACAGGAATCGCCAACGGGAGCAGGAGAATCGGCAACATCACCTCCCGCGCCCGCGTGTTGACGGCAATAGCCGCCAGCAGCGTCCCAACGGCCCCATACCCCACCGTCCCCAGTCCGACGACCAACAGCACGCCGGGTCGCAAAAGAGAGACATCAAAGAGCGCGGAAAAGAGGGGGAGGAGAACGATCTCCACCACAGTGATAAAGAGCAAGTTGCCAAGCGCCTTGCCAAAAAAGATCACACTCCGGTCCACCGGTGCCAGCAACAGCCCGTCGATACAGCCGCTTTGCTGCTCCCGGGCAAAGGAACGGCTCAATCCCAACGTTCCGGCAAAGGCCACCGTGGCCCAA
>JAOZPF010000317.1:0-498 GCA_029932895.1 Anaerolineae bacterium
GCCGGAGGAGGAGTTGGAGCGCATTTTTGAGCCGTTCACCCGCGCCAGGTCGGGTGACGGTCATCTCTTTGGCGGCATCGGCCTCGGCCTGCCCATCGCCCGCCACGTGGTAGAGCTCCACGGCGGCCGGATCGAGGTGGAGAGCGAGGTAGGCAAGGGGAGTACCTTCACAGTGCTCCTGCCAATTTCCCGCTAGAGGTGCCTTCTGGCAGGGAGGACGCACAGGCCCGCCCCTACGGTTGCCCCTTTGTGTGTGGTCTAGTGACCAGGTGGCGCAGAGTTCTTATCAGCTTTGCCTCTGACCATCTCGGTCGTCGCCGTCGCCAGCCCGGCGAGCAGCCAGAAGAGGGTCACCGAGTGGTGAAAATCCAGGTTGAAAAAATAGTGGTCAAAAAGCCCCCCCACCAGCGCTCCGACCATCGCGGCGTGCAACCCCCACCAGGCCGGTTCTAGCCGCGCGGCGGTTGCAGCAGCGTGCCGCGAGCGCCAGAAGCGGGT
>JAOZPF010000317.1:508-3024 GCA_029932895.1 Anaerolineae bacterium
ATCCGGCCAACCCCACCAACCCCATCTCCTCGGCGATGAGCAGATAGACGTTGGAGACGCCGATGTAGGTATCTACGTCCGGCGAGCCGGCGAACCCCACCCCCAGCACGGGGTACCGTCCGATGAGGGTAAGGGCGTCCTTGTACTCGCCGAACCGCATTTGTGTCGCCAGGTCCTCCCCGCGCAGCCCTGCCACCAAATGGGCCACATAGGCCTGAGTGGGTGGTAATAGGAGCAGCAGCGCCGCCGCTGCCAGCATCAGCCACCACAGCTTGCGGTAGCGCAGGGTGGCGATCAGAGCCAGTCCGATCCCCACTCCCATCAGCGCGCTGCGGGACATTGTCAGCCCCATGCACAGCGTCATTGTTCCCAGCATCGGCACCAGATAGCTCCGGCGGATCACCGGGCGGCGGGCGAACAACTGCGGCACCGCGAGGATGATGGTGACGTTGAGCATGCTGCCCAGGACGTTGGGGTTGGTCGAGGTTGATGTGGCCCGCTGGGGGAGTGTGGGGTCGTCACGGATGTACCACAGCACCCCCGGCCCTGTGGGGTAGCCCAGGGGGCGCAGCGCGGAGAGGGCGCGGATGGCCCATTCGTCGGGGATGAGGTAGAGGATGACGCCCAGTAGGGCGGCGATGAAAGCGCAGATGAGCACGGCCCGCACCAGCCGCTCCAGCCGGCCTGCTTCCTGCACGGTGTTGAGCACGAGGAAAAAGAGCAGCACGCTGAGCAGGATCTCGGCAAAGTGACGGATGATGTACGAGGTGAGGGGGGCGTGGCCCAACCCCAGCACAAAGGCAGCCAGGGCTAGCACGAGAAAGAGCAGAACCGGCCCGCCCAGGCTGGTGGCGACGAACTTTTCGCTGCCGCTCATCACCTGCAAGAGCCAGACGAGAAAGAGCGCGCCCAGCGCCGCGTCGAGAAAGGTGGGGGTGAAGCCAATGCTAAAGGGAAAGGAAGCAAAGGGGAGAAGGCAGATCACGCCGATGACGGCCCAGTAGGCGACCTCGATGTCGCGCAGCATCCACAGACTCAACAGCAGCGCCACCACGCCGACGGCGGCAAACAGGGGGCCGATCTCGGCCAACAG
This sequence comes from Anaerolineae bacterium, assembly GCA_029932895.1. Lineage (GTDB taxonomy): Bacteria > Chloroflexota > Anaerolineae > B4-G1 > DUEL01 > JAOZPF01. Next base: position 1,602 of record JAOZPF010000317.1, read on the forward strand.
GTACCCGCCTCCGACCGCCGCAGCCACGGTCAGCGCCAGCGCTGCCAGCACCCCCAACCAGCGGCGGCGGGGAGCAAAGAGCCGAAACAGCCAATCTCGCGAGGACATATCTTGCGCTTCCAGGTCTGGTCTGGTCAACGAACCTCCAGGCTTGTCGGGATCTCGATGGCGTCGGTCCCGCCGTCCGTCCGCGCCAATCGCGCCATCGTCTCCAGGTTGTACATTCCCACCAGCAACCGGTACCGGCCCGGCGGCAGGTTCTCCGGCAAGAGCAGGAGATGCGGGTCGGCGATGACCTCGCCAGCATCCCATAGCTCCGTCGGATAGTCGCCCGCCAGTGGAGGGCCGTCCCCCTGTGCCACCGGCTCCGGCCCATCACCGACCAGGTGCACAAAGACTTGGTAGTTGGACGAGGGAGTTCCCCGTGCCTGCCAGTGCAGGGTCAGAGTGACCACTTCCCCGGCACGGGCGACCGTGGGCGCGAGGTCGTACCCCCGCAGCGTGATCCCGTCGGCCAAATCCACTTCCAGTGGCTGGGCAGGAGGGGGCGGGCTTTCCCCCGCGGCCAGTTTGACCTCCCCCACACGGACCGCGCCCAGGGTCTGTTCTCCCTGTGGGTCGTAGAGCCCCACTTCCACCCGCAGCAGCGAGGGGGATAGTGCATCATCCGCCACCTGCACGCGGTAGGGGTCACGCCAGACCTGTCCGGGCTGCCACAGGCTGGTGGGCACCATCCCACAAGCCGGATAGCGGTTGACCTGCCCAGCCAGCTCGTATCCCCGCCCTAGCAGGCGGGCAAAGCTGGTATACTCCTTCCCGTCCGGTGCCACGGCCTGCCAGTATACCACAAGTTCGACACTCTCGCCTGCCTGCACGGTCTGGGGCTCCAGCTCCCACCCGACGACGTGGGCCACCCCTCCCATATCCACTGGTTCGACTCGCGCTGCGGGCGGCACGTCGTCTATGCTGAGCGGGGCGGGAGGGGTGTAGGCGGGGAGGATGGAGACGAAAGGGATGATGGCGGCAATGGTGAAAAAGAGCACTGCCGTCCCTGCCGTCAGCCAGGCGCGGTGACGACGGGGGACCCACTGCCGCAGCCCTACCATCAGGAACAGGCTCACTCCGGCGATGTCGGGAAAGATCAGCCGCCCCTGGAACGAGAAATATATCCAGGTCCAGCGTAGGATGGAGATAAAGAGGATGGCGGCCCAGAGGAGGGGAATCCACCACAGGCGGGTCGCGTCGCGGGTGGTGGACCGGATTTGCCGCATGGTCCACACTGCCAGGCCGACCAGTCCAACCAGCGAGAGGAGGTCGAAGATAGTATAGACCCAGCGGGGGGCCATCACGTCCACGGCGCCGAACAACCCCCAGTAGGTCCAGCGGAAAGTGCCGAACTCGTCCAGCCAGTCGCGGAGGGTGG
>JAOZPF010000073.1 GCA_029932895.1 Anaerolineae bacterium
AGGGATTCCCCGCGGCGGTGCTCATCCGGGCGCTGGCTCCGCTGGAGGGGCTGGAGCGGATGCGTGTGCTGCGCGCCGGTCGGCCCGATGCCGAGCTGACCAACGGCCCGGCCAAACTCTGCCAGGCGCTCTCCATCGACCGCCGCTTTGACGGGGCCGACCTGTGTGCGCCGCATTCCTCCCTCTTTCTCGAAGCGGGTCAGCCAGTGCAGGACGAAGCTGTCGTTGTGACCCCTCGCATAAACGTGCGCGGCGACGAAACTGCGCTGACTGCTCCCTACCGCTTTGCGCTGCGTGCAAGCCGCTGGGTCTCCCGCTAGTCGCATCCTCGCGCATCCGCGCTGGCCGCATCCTCCCGTAGCCGCGCTTTCCACAGCGGATAACGCAGCTTTGAGAGGGAACCAGGCCACCTCCCGCACCGTCTAGAGGGCAGGAGATACCCTAGCTAATGAGGAGGAGAGAGATGAACAAGATCAGAACACTGACCATTTTGGCGACCGTGATGGTGATGTTGGCTGCGGTCTCCCCCGCCCTGGCCGATGGCTTTATCATCGTCGACCCCCCGCCCGTCCCGATCCCGGAGCCGGTCTGGCTCACCATCCGCTATCACCGAGTTGACATAACTATTGAGGACCAGATAGCAACCACCCGCATCGACCAGGTGTTTGTCAACGAGAACGACTGGGAGGTGGAGGGGACCTATATCTTTCCCCTGCCGGAGGGAGCCACCGTCTCCCGCTTTGTGATGTGGGTCGATGGCGAGCCTATCGAGGCCGAGATCCTACCGGCTGACGAGGCCCGCACCATCTATGAGGACATTGTCCGCCAGCGGCAGGACCCGGCGCTCTTGGAGTACGTCGGCCGAGACGCAGTGCAGGCCTCTATTTTCCCCATCCCTCCTGGCGGCGAGCGGCGCATCCAACTGGAGTACACCCAGGTCCTGCCGGTGGAGAACGGCCTCGTCCGTTATGTCTACCCGCTCGACACGGAGCGCTTCTCCGCTCGTCCGTTGGAAGACGTGAGCGTCCACGTCGAGATCATCTCGCCCGATCCCATCCGCGCTCTCTACTCACCCACCCACCAGGATCGGGTCTATATTGAGCGCGACGGAGAGTACCGGGCGACGGTGGGCTATGAGGAGGCGGACGTGCTGCCGGACGAGGACTTTGAGCTGGTCTACACGGTAAGCCCGGAGGACGTGGGGTTGAACCTGCTCACCTACCGCGAGCCGCCCGAGGATGGGTTCTTCCTGCTCCTGGTGGCTCCGCGGGTGGAGGTAGATGAGAGCCGGGTGCTGCCACGGGACCTGTTTCTGGTGTTGGATACTTCCGGCTCGATGGAGGGGGAAAAGATCGAGCAGGCCAAGGATGCGCTGACCTATGTGCTGGATCACCTCAATCCGGGCGACCGTTTCAACGTGATCGCCTTCTCTTCGGGCCTTCGCACCTACGCCCGCTCGCTGCGGCCGGCGCGGGAAGCCGGAGAGGCGGTGGAGTGGGTGCAAAGGCTGGGGGCAGTGGGCGGCACCGATATAAACCGGGCGCTTTTGGAAGCGCTGGCCCAGGCCGACTCCGAGCGGCCCACGGTGGTGATCTTTCTCACCGACGGGCAGCCCACCGAGGGAGTGACCGAGATCGACCAGATTCTGGCCAACACCGGGGCATCGGCGGGGGGAAACGTGCGTCTCTTTCCCTTTGGCGTGGGAGATGACGTCAACACAGTGTTGCTGGACGGTCTGGCTGAACAGCATCGAGGGACCACCGCCTACGTGCGGCCCGGCGAGCAGATCGACGAGCAGGTCTCGGCTTTTTACGCCCGCGTCAGCACGCCAGTGCTGACCGATATCTCGTTCGACTTTGGTGACGTGACGGTAGGTGATGTCTATCCCGACCCTCTGCCCGACCTCTTTGCCGGCACACAGCTCATCCTGACCGGCCGTTACCGCGGCGAGGGGCCGGTGCGCATCACCCTCAGCGGCACGGTGGAGGGAGAGGAGCGCGAGTTTGTCTACGAGGGCACCTTCCGCAGCGAGGGAGGGGACGAGTTCATCCCCCGCCTGTGGGCGGCGCGCAAGATCGGCACCCTGCTCACCCAGATTCGGCTCCACGGCGAGCGGGAGGAGTGGGTGGACGCGGTGATCGACCTGAGCGTGCGCTATGGCATCATCACCCCCTATACCTCCTTCCTGATTACCGAGGACCTCTTTGCCGAGGGGGGGCTGGAGGGCGCGACGGAGCAGTTTATGGCAGCGCCCTCACCGCCAGCGGCCGGTGCGCCAGCGGTGAGCCAGGCGGAGGCGGAGGGTGGCCTGCGGGTAGCCGACACGGTGAACGAAGAGATGATGGGCGAGGGCACGGTCGATGTGATGCGCCACGTGGGTACCAAGACCTTTTTCTTGCGCGACTCGGTCTGGACCGACGCCGAGTACGATGCGGCGACGATGACGCCAGTGCGCGTGGGCTTTGGCTCGCCGGAATACTTTGATCTACTAGCGGCCCGGCCGCAGTGGGGCGAGTATATGGCGCTGGGCAGTCGGGTCCTCTTTGTGGCCGAAGGGACGGCCTACGAAGTGGTGGAAGGGGAGAGCGGGCCGGTAGAGATCCCGCCGGCGGCTACCCAGACCTTCCTCGGCCCTCCTGAACGGGAGGGGACCCCCACCCCTGCGTCGACGCAGCCCGGCGAGACACAGGCCACACCCGTAGCGGTGTCGCAGGAGCCTGGCCAGGGGCTATGCGCTGGGGCGATGGGGATGCTGTTGCTCTCTCTGGCAGCGACCATCGTCTGGCAGCGGATGTGGTAAGGTCCGCACCAGCTTGCCCGGTGCCTCCGTGGCGTCCCGCTTGTGGGCAGGCCGCGGAGGCACCGCTTTTCCCCTCACGCCGATGTTTCACGTGAAACATCATCCCCCTCTGGCGCGGCGAACGTGTCGGCCCGGCGCAACACCAGGATGATGCCTCCCGCACCTATGGCAAAGAGCAGCACCACGCCCTCAATGCCGAGGGCAGGCCATCCGGCTTGCGCCAGCCCGACCGCCACCCCATCCACCACTGCGTGGGCGAGGACGGCCACTGCTAGCCAGCCGACGTTGTTCCGGCGCAGGCTGCGCACCACCAGCAGGCTAAAAGCGACCTGCATGGTGAGGGCGAAAACTCGCTCCACCCCGCCCAGCAATGGCATGCCCCAGGGCATCGACCAGAAGGCCTCCACCTGGGTCTGAAGTTGCTCCAGCATGTCGGGCCCAAGCCCCAATGTCTGCAAATCCATCTGGCGCAGGGCTATCATCTGAATGAAGGTGCTGACCGCCACTACTCCGATGAGGATCGACTCGGCCCCGCCGTGGCCCAGGCCAAAGGCGACCCCCTGGCTCCAACTGCGGTCCTCTCGCCGCCAGAAGCGGAGCACCAGGTAGCGGGCACCTTCCTCACATACCCCAGCGCTGAGGCCGGCGACCGCTGCCACAAGCGGCGCGGGCCACAGGGCTGCGCCGCGCCCGCCCCCTAGCAGCCCCAGCGCCCAGTTCAGTGGCAGATGAACGGTCTGGGAGCCGACAAAGGTGACCATGCCCGCCACGATCAGCCCCCAGGTGACGCCGGGCCACCGCCGCACGATCAGCCACAGGCTCACCGGCAGCCCTACCATGATCAGGATCTCGAGTGTGAAGGTCAGATAGATCATTTTCTCTCCTTGTGACTGTTCCGCCTCTCTTGCCAGTTAGTTCCCTCCCCCCTCTCCGACGCAGGGGAGGGCAGCCTGAGCGACTGTCTCTACCCCAGACGGGTGCGGCGCGCGGCCCGGCGCCGGACGAGGGCCAGGTAATAGGCAAAAGCGACCAGGTCGCTGTCCACAGGGTCGAGGATGGCGATCTCGGTCTGTCCCCACCCCACCCGCTGTGCCGCCAATACCGTCTTCCCCTCCTCGTTCTCCAGCTCCCAGTCGCGCAGCCAAAAGTCGCGGGGGTACAGGGTAAAGGTGCGCTCGCCGAACCGGACCTCGGTCCGCCGCCGGAGGGGGCGCACCAGGGCCGAGGCGACCACGCGGTCCCCCTTCCGCAGTCTGTGCTCTCCCCGCCAGAGAGAGGCACGCTCCATACGCCCCTGACGGCCCTCCGCGTCCGTGTAGGGCACGACCAAGCCCGGGCCAAAGGTCAGTTCCCCCACCACCAGCCCGCCCCCCACCAGCCGGTGGCGGCGGGTGAGGAGGCCGGATATCTCGACGCGTATCTGGTCGCTCGTTATGCTGTTCTCGTCCATCATTCTGACCTCTGCTGGTTGCATGGGGTGGGCGGTCAACCCGACCTATTGCGGCTCGATTGCCAGCGAGTCGACCTCCATCCATTGGCGACCAGGCGCGTCCAGCAACCCCCACTTTAACCGTCCCTGGGGCGTGACGACCATGCGTTGGTTATCTAGCCACATCACGAACCCCAGTGGGCCGCGCGGAGAGGGCGCATCCGCCAGCACGACCTCCCCGTCCACGCTGAATCGCGCCCGCTCCACCCCCCACTCCAGCGTGTAGGTGTGCCACACGGTCATCTCCGGCGGCAGGATGGCCTCGCGCACGTTCAGCACCCGTTGGGCCAGAGGCCACAACCGGCGATAGAGGGGCGGCAGATTCATCAACAGCACTGCGGGCGGGGCCAGCGGTGCCAGCAGGAACGCAGCAGGATGCAGTGCGTCGATGGTGCTGGCTTTCCAGCCGTAGCCCGGCACGCGCAGGTCGAGTTTCATGTTCGAGTCCGGCGAACTGTAAAAGAACCAGGCCGCGCGGGGCAGCGTTGGCGGACGGAATCCGGTCATCATAAAGGGGTCGTTCCAGAAGCCAAACCCCGCCGTGCCGCGCAACTGGCCCGCCGGGTGGGAGAAACGGGCCCGCACGGTCAAGCGGAGCGGAGGGCGCCAGGGGAAGCGGCGCCGGCTTATGCCCTGGTAGTCGTCGATCTGGGCGTCGGCATACTGGCGGGCCGTAGCGTCGACGGTGACGAAACGGAGCGAACACTCTGTGGGTTCCAGTACACCGGCCCCCACCACGTATCGCTTCCAGCGCGGACTGAGGGGGGAGGCGAACTCCTCGCGGGCAGCGGCGCTCAAGCTTTCCCCCCTGTCGCGGCGGCGCGGCTGCGCTGCTCGTCCAGCTCGGCTGCCAACTCGGCGATCCGGGGGTCGTCCGGCGCGACACGGCGCGCGTCGTCCAGCGCTAGCTCGGCCAGGTCGTAGCGCTGCATACGCATACAGACGACCGCCAGCGCCAGGCGTACCCCCGCCCGCTGCGGCAGCCAGATGGTGGCGCGGTAATAGTGCAGCGCCGCCATGGCCCACATCTTGCGCCGGGCATACGTCTCTGCCCGCAACAGAAGCGTGGCCCCGTCGGTGATGTTGCTGTCAGCGCGCATGAGGATACGCCACCTTTCACGGGCAAAGTCGCCGGATAGGTTAAAGAGTATCACCAGTTGTGTCAGCGCCACTATGATCCCGATCACACCAATTGCCAGTTGGTGCGCCACAGCCATCCCGGCGACGGCGGACACCAGGCTGAGCAACGCGCTTGCCAGCAACAGGTAGTAGACAACCCGCCAGCGCTGGTACAACCCAACGAGCATCACCAGAGAGAACAGGGCGGGCACAAAGAGCATGAAAAAACCAAAGCGCGGCAGCACGGCAAAAGCAGCGCTGATTGTGGCTGGGTCGAGCAGCGACGGCAGGCCGAGGTAGGCGAGTAGCAATTCCTCTGTGGGGATATCGCCCAGCCGCCTCCCCATAGTGATGATGAAAAAGATCAGGGGCGAAGCGCCAAGGTATATGGTATTTGCCGCCTGGAACATTATCAGGAGCCAGAGGAGAGTGGATCGCTTTTCTCGCTGGAATTCGATCCACAGCTTGCCGCCGCAGGAGCGGCAGCGGCGGTCCTCCATCCTGGTTGGCGCACCGCAATAGGGGCAGAGCAATTCGTCATCCAATTCCTCCCAGGGGGAAGAAAGAGGCGGCTGTGGTTCCGGCTCCGGTGGCTGTCGCGGGGCCAGGTCGTGGTGTAGAATGGCGGCAGCGGCAGAGACCGGGGTCTTGGTGCGGGTGACGACTGGTGATTCGGGTGCGGCTTCCGCCTGAGCAGCCATCTGCTGTCGCACCCAAGCCAGCCCCCGCCGCGCTGCCTCGTTGTCCGCATCGAGGGTGAGGACGTTCTCCAGGCAGATCTCGCGCTCAGCTAGGTCGTCCACCACGCCGCTCAGCCACAACCAGGCTGTACTATTCTCCTCATCTGCGGCGATGGCTTGCAGCAGTAGCTCGCGGGCATGCTGCTTCTGCCCGGCTTTGGCGGCGGCTATTCCCTGACGCACCAGGTCCTGATTCATCTCTCTTCTCTTTGTGGTGCACTGCGCTACCGCTCGATCCCCTTGCGGGCCATCACGCCCTGCTGGTAATAGTGCTTGACCTCCCGCATCTCGGTCACCAGGTCGGCCCGCTCGATGAGTTCGAGCGGGGCACGGCGACCGGTGAGGACCACCTCCACGCGCTCCGGCTTTTCCTCGAGAAAATCAAGCACCTCGCCCACCGTCAGCAGCCCAAACCAGATCGACACGTTGACCTCGTCCAGCACCATGATGTCATACTGACCTGAGCGCATTGCCTCCCGCGCCCGCTCCAGCCCGCGGTGAGCCTGGGCCACATGTTCGGGGGTGACCTCCTCGCGGTGGATGCAACGCACATCCCCGTATTGCTCGATGGTGATCAGGGGGTGGTCACGTAGCGCCTCCAATTCCCCGTACTGCTGCCCCTTCATAAATTGGCCGATGTAGGTGCGCATCCCGCGGCCCGACGCCCGCAGTGCCAACCCCAGGGCAGCGGTGGTCTTGCCCTTGCCGTCGCCGGTATAAACCTGCACGTACCCTTTCGACAGTTTCTCTCTCTCCATCTCGGATCCCCCTCGGCAGAGGCTATCGCCGTCGCTGCCGGTAGAGCTGTCGCTCGACTGCGCCCGCCATACGTGCCGCGTCGGGTCTGGAGTCAAGGAAGCGGCTGACGCGCTCCGCCTGCCCCGGTGGGTCCTTTACGACCTCGTTGTAGCTTATGTAAAGTGTGTCGATGTGAGGCTGCGCAGCGAGCCAGGTCTGGACCTGGGCCAAGTGGGCGCGGAACAGCGATGCCATCCGCTCGTCGCTGACGGTGTCGCTGGGTTCGCCTCGCCTGATGAGCATCTCGCGCTGGGAAGCCAGTATCTCGTCCATCTCCCGCTGCATAAAGATCACCTTGTAAGCATACTGTGACGGCAGGTGCCTGAGCAGGGCCGAAATCATCTTGACCGCTTTGCCTCTCGCCTCCTGCAGCCAGGAGTGGTCATGCTCGATCTGCTTCACCCGCTCGAATTCATAGTACCCCCGCGGGTTGTCCGCGTCGGCGGTGCGGACATTGTCTGTCAGGACCTCTATCCCTCCCGCTTCCAGCATCCTCATCATCATCGAGGTGCCGGAGCGGGGCAGCCCGGAAACGATGGTGATGACCTCTCGCTCTGCGTGGTTCATTTCCCCGTTCATCCCTCCGCCAGCGCCCAGATCTGACCGGACTCTCCGGCGGCGCACAGTCCCGCCAGCGGGCAGCTCTGGCACGTTCCGCTGCACGCGCCGCCTACCCGCTTCAGCATACCTCTCTGCTCCAGGTCTTCCAGCATCATCTCGACCAGGGTCGGAGTGGTGTCCAGCGCGCGGGCCAGATCGACCACCCGGTGGGTGCCCCCTTCTCGCAGCAGCGTTATCAGCTCGCTCAACATCGGATTCTCCTCGCCGGATTGCCGCTCTATTTTCCTACAGTTCTTTCATTTGCGCCAGCAGCGAGTTCAGCTCTTCTTGGGTGACGCCGTCCACTCCCAGGGGACGGGTGGCGCGGTCGTGGCAGTCGGAGCCGCCAGTGACGAGGGGCAGTCCGTACCGCTTGACCCATTCCAGCAGGAGGGCGCGGTGTTCGGGGGTGTGGCCTGGGTAATAGACCTCCAGGCCGTCCAGCCCCAGGGTCAGGAACTCGGGCATCAGCCGCTCGACGACCTCCAGCGGGGGTAGGACCTCTTTATAGTGGCTCTCGCCGGGGAACGATCCGGCGGCGGGGTGGGCGAGGATACGCACAGCGGGGAACTGTGCGAGGAATGGGCGCAGCAACTCCAGTTCGATGCCGGAGGGAATGTAGGCGGGGCTGTCGTTGCCGATGAGAGCGGCGACCTGCTCCCGGTTCAGGCCGTGCCGCTCGCCAAGCGCCAGGGCAAAGTGTCGTCGCGTGATATTGTTGCCATAGGCCGCGATCTCGTCGCTGGTGAGAGCCTGCGTGAGCAGCGGCTGACGGCCCTGGGGACCGAACTCGACGTTGATCGCTTCCACCCGCGCTCGCACCAGCGTGTCCCCTCGTCCCTGGCCCAACACTTCCCGCACCGCCTTGCGGAAAGCGACATCCTCCAACCGGCTGGGGGCAAAGTAGAGGAGCAAGTGGAGCGTGCCCACGAAAAAGGGCCGCCGAAAGCGGAGCGACACTTCCACACCGGGGATCACCGTCACCCCGACCCGGTGGCCTGCCACCACCGCCTCGTCCAGCCCGGCGATGGTATCGTGGTCGGTGAGCGATAGCGCCTTCAGCCCCAGGTCGTGGGCGGCGAGCACCAGCTCGGTGGGAGTATACTCCCCGTCGGACGCGGTGCTGTGCGAGTGCAGGTCGGCGACGATCTGGCGCTTCATCAGCCCTGCCTACAGCCCGGCGAGGGTTGCCAGCCAATAGACCCCTATCCCGGCAGTCAGCGACACGACCAGCAGGAACCCCAGGTCAAAGAGGGTCCATCCCCAGGAGTTGGTCTCCTGGCGGATCACAGCGACCGTCGCCGCGCAAGGGATAAAGAGAGTCTGTGTCACCAGGAAGGCCAGTGCCGTGGAGGCGGGGAAAGTGGCGGCGAGCGTCGCTGCCAGCCCCGTTCCCTCGCCCGCGCCAAAGAGCACCCCCAACGTGGCGATAGCGTTCTCTTTGGCGACAAAGCTGGCCAGGAGTGCCACCATCAGTCGCCAGTCCAGCCCCATCAGCCGCCCCAGCGGCTCCAGCCACCGCCCGACGGTAGCCAGGTAGCTGCTCTCCACGTTCCCGCCCGGCAGAGTCGAGAGGAGCCAGACGATCAACGACACCACCAGGATCAGCGTGCCGGCCTTTTTCACAAAAGCGATGCTGCGCTGCCAGACCAACAACCCGATGGTGCGCCCATTGGGGAGGTGGTAGAGGGGCAGTTCCATAATGAACGCTGCCCGCTGGCTGCGGAAGAGGGTCTTGTTGATCAGCACCCCGGCAAGGGCCAGCACCACCAGAGAGAGGAGGATCATACCCCAGGAGACGAGGGTGGCGGCGCGCCCGAAAAAGGCCGGGGCGATAAAGGCGACCACCGTCATCCGGGCCGTGCAGGGGATGAGCGGGGCCAGGAGAATAGTCAGCAGGCGGGCGCGGCGGGATTCAATCACCCTGCTGCCCAGCACTGCCGGCACATTGCAGCCAAAGCCCAGAAAGAGGGGCAGGAACGACTTGCCGTGCAGCCCCATCAGGTGCATAAAGCCATCCATCACATAGGCGGCGCGGGCCATATACCCCACGTCCTCCAGGATCGCCATCACGGCGAAAAAGATGACCAGGATGGGTAAAAAGGTGAGCATCGCCCCCGCCCCGCCGACAACCCCATCTGCCACCAGGCTGGAGAGCCAGGCCGGCCCCCCGGACAACCAACTCCGGGCCAGGTCGGCCAGTATCCCGATCACGTACGTATCGACCAGGTTCTGCAGCGGCGCGCCGATGGCATAGGTGAGCCAGAAAGCCAGGCCGAGGATAGAGGCCAGGATCAGGAGCCCCCACAGGGGATGGGTGGCCCAACGGTCCAGCCGTTCCGTGAGGCCGATCTGACCGGCCTTGGGGCGGGTCACGGCGGCGCGGATCATGCGCCCGATCCATTCATACCGACCGCTGGCTACAGCCACCAGCGCGTCATCATGGGCGCGAAGTATATCTTGGATCGCCGCCCAGCAGTCGGCCGATACGGAGGCCTCCATCATCCGCCCGACCTCCCGGTCCCCCTCCAGCAGTTTCAGGGCGATCCATTCCTGGGGGTAGGGGGCGGGCACGCTGCCCTCGATCAGTGTTTCGATCCGCTCCAGGACCTCGCGGTGGTCGGCGCGGATCTGGGGCGGCTTGGGCGCGTACGCGATCTCGCCCCGCACCAGCCGATCCACCGTCTCCACGAGTTCCCGTACGCCCTTATTTCTGGTGGCGACCATTGGTACCACCGGCACGCCCAGCGCGGCCTGGAGTACCTCCGGCTCGATCTCCACTCCCTCTTGGTGGGCGACGTCGATCATATTCAACCCGACGACCACGGGCGCGGGCAGGGCGATCAGCTCGGCCACCAGGTAGAGGCTCCGTTCCAGGATCGCCGCGTCCACCAGCGCGATCACCACATCCGGCTGCTCGCGGATGATGAACTCGCGGGCGATGACCTCCTCGGCCGAATTGGCGGTCAGGCTATAGGTGCCGGGCAGGTCGACCAGGCGGTAGGACCTGCCGTTGATGGTGAACGCACCTTCCTTCCGCTCGACCGTCTTGCCGGGCCAGTTCCCCACGCGCTGGTTGAGGCCGGTGAGCAGGTTAAAGACGGTTGATTTGCCCACGTTGGGCTGGCCGGCCAGGGCCACCAGCGCAGTTTGCTGTCCTAGTGGAGAGGTGCTTGTCATCGCTTTCTATGCACAAAGATGTGCCGCGCTTCGCCCCGGCCCAGGGCGACGCGGGCGTCGCGCACGCGGGCGATGAGCGGCCCGTGGCCAAAGTTCTGCATGATAGTGATCTCGACTCCGGGAGTGAACCCCAGGGACGTCATCCGTCCCAGCACTCCGCGGCCGCCGATGATTCTCGTCACCACGCCGTGTTCGCCGGTGCGCAGGGCGCTCAGAGGGACTGCCCGTGGATTGGTACTGGGAATCGGGACGGAGACCGGTTTGTTAGAGTTGGTCATTGCGCGAATTTCTCCTTTCTTGCTGGCATTGAGGACAGTAGCCGCTGAAAAACAGGTGGGTGGTGGTAATCTCGACGCCTTCCCGCTCCCCCAACGCACGCGCCACTTCCATCACTTGCGGCGCATCGAACTCGATCACCCGCCCGCATCCCAGGCAGGTAAAGTGGTAGTGAGGAGAGGACTGGACTGCCTCAAAGTGGGCGTGCCCCTCTCCCAGGCGGTGCTCCTCCACCAGCCCGATCTCTTTCAACAATGCCAGCGTGCGGTAGACCGTCGCCAGGCTGACCTGGGAGTCGCGGGCCTTGGCCTGGTCATGGATCGTCTCGGCGTCCAGATGCTCCTGGCTCTCTTTGAGTATCTCCAAGACGATCCGTCGCTGGCGAGTCAGCCGGCGGCCGCTGGCGTGCAACGTTGCGTTCAAACGCTCTTCAGATAACATTTTGTCTATCACTTATTGAGAAGGATTCTCATTCTCATATTATACACGAAATGGCTGCGGAGGCAAGTGATTTTTGTCACGGTGCATTTCACTTTGGGGCGGGCTGCCCGGCAGAGGAGACACGAAGATGGGGGG
>JAOZPF010000318.1 GCA_029932895.1 Anaerolineae bacterium
CGTGCCACTATGAGGCGGATTATACCATCCCGACATTGCTTTGGCAAGATTCAGCGCTCAACCGACATTATCACCTGTTTTGATAACTGCGATGAACAACGGGGTTGCTCGCCTCCCTCCGCCAACTGCTACACTGTGATGCGTGTCCGGCAAAACAGATCGAGCGAACTGCCAGTTGCTTGGCAAGGGTCAGGATGGGTGTATACTCGCCAAGATGAGGCGGCAATTCGCGTTGTGGCTAGGACGGCTGGCGGTCGGGGTGGTGTTCTTCTTTAACGTCACCTGCGCGCTGGCCTTTATCCTCCAACCCGACCGCTACGCAGCGGGGTTTGAGAGCGACGGGGTGGCGGGACGAATGCTGGTGCGCGGGATTGGCATCCTTTTCCTGATGTGGAACGCAACCTATCCGCCAGTGCTGTTCCACCCGAACCGCCACCGGACGCTCTTTGGGATCATCCTGGTCCAGCAGGCTATTGGACTGGCGGGCGAACTCTGGATGTTGAGCACACTGCCGGCCGGCCATGCCGCCCTGCGTGAGACCGGCCTCCGGTTTGTCGGTTTCGCCGCTCCGGGGGTGGTAGCTCTGGGGCGGGCCTGCCGGGCCTGCGCCAAGAACGCCAGCCCCCCGACTGCACCAAGCTCCCAGCGGTCCTAGAGCTATTTGGTCTCGTCAGCCCTGTCGCTCGGAATGAGCCATATCTCTTCCTGCACCTCACTGATGTACTCGGCGCCATTGGGAGTGACCAATACATCCTCCTCACAGCCCAGGTAGCCATAGCCGGGGACCTGCACGCCGAGTTCGATGGCAAAGACATTTCCAGTCTCAATCACCCCCTCGACGCTCTCGCCGTACCGCTCCCACTTGGGCCCCAGCACCGTCGCGCCGTCGTGGGCAGTGCGGCCGATATGGTGGCCGAAAGCGTGCATATACTCCTGGTACCCGGCCTCGACCAGAGTCTTGCGGGCGGCGGCATCCACTTCCCAGCCACGGGCGCCGGGCTTGAGCGCCGCCCGTCCAGCCTCGATAGCCGCCCGTGCGGCCCGCCACGCCTTTTGCACCTTCGCCGGCGGTTTCTTTTCCCCCGGCCGGCAAAAATACATCGTCCGTTGCAGGTCGGCGACAAAACCCTCTCGCTTGACCCCAAAATCGAGCTGGAGCAGCGCGCCCAGGTGGGTCTTGAACTCGCCCGGCATACGGTGACCAAAAGGACCATCAGGCCCGGCGACCACCAGCGGGCACAGGTCCGCCTCCCAGGATAGCCCCAGCCCGCGCTCCTCCACCGTCCTGTGGACAAACTGGGCGATCTCCTCCTCCATCATCCCCGGCCGAACCAGCGCCTCGACCTCTCTCAAAATACCCTCGCTGGCACCAATCGCGGCGCGGATGTAGCCCACCTCGGCGAGCGTCTTGCGCCCACGCAGAGCGCCGACAACGTGCTCAGCCGATACCAGCCGCGTGGCATACTCCGTGCTGCCCAGGATATTGGCCATGATGCGGAACATGCCGTGAGTCAGCCCGTCGGCCGAGGGGTCGCTATCGGAGAAATTCAACCCAATGTGGCGTGGGTTGAGCCGGGCGACCTGCTCCAGCAACGGCTTGCGAATCGACTGATCGTAGCCGATCACGGTGGTGTAACCGCCGATGTCCTCGACATTCTCCGCATCGAACCGGCCCACAATGGCAATGCGCTCACCCGTCCTGCTGACCAGGAACGCCGACTGCCAGGTGACATCGGAGCCAACGATCAGATCGATGCACGGATCCTTGACCTGCGACGTCTCCCGCGCGAATGTGATCCACAGGTCCAGGTCTTTTTCCTTCAGCACCTCCACCGCCTGATCCAACTTTTCCCGCACTATGGTCATGGGATCGATCTCTGGACTCACTACACACCTCCATCTTTTACAACACGCCTATAGATATCCTCTAGCTCGTCATCGGAATAGTAATAAATCACCAGCCGCCCGCCCCGCTTCCCCCGTGTCAGGCGCACTTTGGCCCCAAGCGCCTCGCGGAAGCGAGCTTCCACCGCCTGTAGTTCCGGCGGCAGCGACGAGGGACGACCGCGTCCAGGAGCGGTGCCGAGCAAGCGCTGCACCAACTCCTCCGTCTGCCGCACGTTCAGACCACGCCGCAGCACAGTTCGCAACGCGGCCTCTTGGGCATCATGCTCCTCCAGGGCCAAGAGCGCCCTAGCGTGCCCCTCGGTGATCTTGGCGCGCAGCAGTGCCTCTCTCACCGGCGCAGCGGCCCGCAGCAAGCGCAGGGTATTGCTCACCGCCGCCCGGCTCTTGCCCACCCTCCGCGCCACCTCCTCGTGGGTCAGCCCAAACTCCTCGACCAACTGCTTGTAGGCCGCCGCCGCCTCCAGAGCGTTCAGGTCCTCCCGTTGGAGGTTCTCCACCAGAGCCAGCTCCAGCATCTGCTGCTCCGCCACGTCCTTGACCACAACCGGAACAGTGGACAGGCCCGCCAGACGGGCCGCCCGCCAGCGCCGCTCCCCGGCGACCAACTGATATGCCTCCCCCTCCCTGGCGACAATGAGCGGCTGGATGATCCCGTGCGCCTGAATCGAGGCTGCCAGCTCAACCAAGTCCTGGTCGCGAATCTCAGCCCGCGGCTGGTGAGGGTTAGGATGAATTGCAGCCAGCGGAACCTCCAAAACACCGCCCGCCCCCGTCCCTTCAACGGGGATCAGTGCCTCTAACCCCTTTCCCAAACCACGCTTTCGGGCTGTCATCACCCTCCTTCCGGCCGGACGACTTTTCGGCCCTATCCATCCGCGCCAGCGCGCACCTGCTCCACCGATGGTCGGTCGAGCACCGACCGCCCATCCCCAACCAGCAGTTCCTGGGCCAATCTCTCGTAGGCCCTGGCCCCCGCCGACTGGGGGGCATAGCTGAGGATCGGCTCGCCGTAACTGGGCGCCTCGCTCAACCGCACGCTGCGCGGAATCACGGTGCGAAAGACCCGCCGCCCAAAGTGGCGCTGCACCTCCTGGACCACCTGCCGGG
>JAOZPF010000319.1 GCA_029932895.1 Anaerolineae bacterium
TCTTGCTCACCGGCGACGGGAACGCGCGGAACCCGATGGATTGCTATCGCGTGCACAAAGGGGAGGACCCCTTCTATGCTCTGTGACCCACAGCCAGCGCCCCCCCCCAACGCCGACCTCGCCTCTCTGCCAGAGGGTGTCCCACCTCTCAGCTCCTTCTACCTCTACCTCTCCTCCGGCTGCAACCTGCACTGCCGCCACTGTTGGATCGTGCCCAAGTTCGTCGACGGGAAACCATCGCCCGGCGACACCATAGACCTGGAGTTACTGCAACGCGCCGTCCAGGAGGCCAAGCCGCTAGGTCTGAACCACGCCAAGCTCACCGGCGGCGAGCCGCTGCTCCATCCCCAGTTCGTCGAGATCGTCGATATGCTGACGGCGGAGGGGCTGTCGATGGATATGGAGACCAACGGGACGCTGATGAGCGCCGAGCTGGCCCGCCACTTGAAGGAACAGACCAGCCTGGAGTTTGTCTCTGTCAGCCTCGATGGCCCCACCCCCGAGGTCCACGACCCCTTCCGGGGAGTGAAAGGGAGCTTTGAAGCAGCAGTGCAGGGCATCCGCCACCTGGTGGCGGCGGGTTACCATCCCCAGGTCATCATGTCCCTCCACCGTGGGAATTCTCAACTCGTCGAAGATGTGGTACAATTAGCTGTTGAACTGGGAGCAGGATCAGTCAAGTTCAACCCGGTCACAGGCAGCGGACGGGGAGTCGGAATGCACGAACGAGACGAGACCCTGGACGTTGAGGAGATACTGGAGCTGGCCCACTTTATACGAGGCGAACTCCAGCAGAGAACACCGGTCCGCCTGTTCCTCTCCACTCCACTGGCCTTTTACACTGTGAGTGAGTTGGCCCGGCGAGGCGCGGAGGGGGCATGCTACGTGCGCCACATCCTGGGCATCCTCGGCTCGGGCGAGATGGCTCTTTGTGGCATCGGGCGGACGATACCGGAGCTCTGTTTTGGCAACTTGCGGGATGTGAGCGTCACCGACGTCTGGTTCAACCACCCCCTGCTGTTGCGACTGCGGCGGGAGCTGGATGAGCCATACCCAGGCGTCTGTGGCCAATGCATCCATGCCAGCCGCTGCCTCACCTACTGCGTGGCGCAGAACTATCAGGACAACGGGCGCTTGGTGTCGCCCGCGTGGCTGTGCCGGGAGGCATACGAGAAGGGGCTGTTTCCCCAGAGCCGGCTGCGGGAGGCTGGACGCGCTTGAGATGCGCTTGGAGTCTTTCGAAAAATGTTCATAGTGCGCGCTTGAGCGCGCTGTACCGGCGCTAAAGCGTCCACTATGAACCGCCCGCCCGTCGGGCTTGAACAGGTATTTATGAACGCCTTTTCTCATCAAAGAGAACTAGTCATCCACGCCTCTGCCGTGCGCACAGGCAAGGGAGCACTGCTCTTTCTCGGGCCGTCAGGCACCGGCAAGAGCACGATCTGCCAGTTACTGAGCGACCGCGCGCCGCAGTTGGCCAACGATGCCGTCTACCTCCTCCATCGGGAAGACGGACGTTGGGGTGCGGCCGACGGTGGAAGGCGGGCTTATGACGGCCCCTTGACAGCGGAAGAGATAGCCACGCTCCGCACCGTGCCACTGCGGGCGGTCTTGCGCCTCTTCCAAGGCGCAATGGTATATCTGCAACCTATCGGCAAACTGGAGACCTGCCGCTATCTGACGGACGCGCTGTTCGAGATCGGCTGGCAGCGGGATTACGACGTCACGACCAAGCGAGAACTATTTTCCAGGTTGGCCGCCGTCTCCCGTTCTGTGTCGGGCTACGAGTTTCACTTTGACCGCTCACCGCGGACGCTCGATACGCTCAACGCAGGGATCGGACTGTAAAGCAAGTATGCAAGTGTGCAAGTATGCAAGTGTGCAAGTATACAAGTGTGCAAGTATACAAGTGTGCAAGTGTGCAAGTGAGCAAGTGTGCAAGTGGGCCCGCAAGTGGACAAGTCCGCGAGCGGGAACGATGTGAAAGGGGGAAAACGTGAAAGGGAAACAAAAACAAGAACGGATCGAGTACGTCAAGCCACAAATTCTCGATCTGGGACCGGTCACGCCAGCAACGGGAGGTACTTGCACTTCCTCTGGCAACATCCCGACGGGCAAGAGCACGTGTTCGACGGGAAACTGGGTCGCCGTCTGCAACCCCTTTGGGAACAGCGGCTCTGGCACCCTGTAAGGTAAAACCAGGATGCACCTGCCACTCGACGCCCCGATGTGGCGCGTGCCGGACCAGGAGGCAACTACTGCCTTCCCCTACCGGGGGGGAAGCATGTATCCCACCTTCCGCCAGGGAGATATCCTGGTATCGGCTCCCGCGGCCCTGGATGCGATCCGCCCCGGGGATGTGGTCCTCTTCAGCCACACAGCCGACGGCGGCGCGCCAGTCGTGGCCCACCGAGTCCGGGCGCGCACGGGGAACAGGCTGATTACCCAGGGTGATTGCAGCCCTGCCCCCGACCCTGCGTCGGTCCTGGCGAAACACCTGCTCGGGCGCGTCATGCTGGTCTGGCGAGACGGCAAAGCCCGGCACGTCTGGAACGGACGCGCTGGGCTGCTGTGGCTCCGCTATCTCCACCTGCGCCGGCGCGTCACCAGCCTCCTCCGGCGGCCCTACCAACTCCTACGGGCCAGCGGCATAGTGCACCACCTGTGGCATCCCACCGTGACTCAAATCCGCCTCGCCACAGGGGACGGGACGTTGGTCAAGTACATCCATGGGCGACGGACGGTAGCTCACTGGTGGCCGGAGGAGAGGCGGCTCTGGTGCCGCAAGCCATACGATCTGGTGCTCGATCTCCCCACAACACCAGACTCCTGACAGGAGTCGCCATCTATTCAAAGTTGAGCCTTCAGGCAGTGAACCGGCTCAAGTGTCCATTCCGGCTAAAGCCTCCATTCCACCCAGGGGCGAACCTGCGTGTTCGTCCGGTAGGGGCGGACACGCGGGTCTGCCCCTACAAAATCGCCGCTGGCCGCAAAGATTTGCAGATTGG
>JAOZPF010000320.1 GCA_029932895.1 Anaerolineae bacterium
CTGTTCACTCAGGTGACGAGGGAGATTGTCATCGCGGCGCGGGAGGGGGGCGGTAATCCAGAGTTCAACCTCCGTTTACGGCTGGCTATCGACCGGGCCAAAGCCGCCAACATGCCCAAAGATAACATCGAGCGAGCGGTCAAGCGGGGCACCGGCGAACTCAAGGGCGCGGAGTTGGAAGAGATCACCTATGAGGCTTATGCTCCGCACGGAGTCGCCCTCCTGATCCATGTCCTCACCGACAACAGAAACCGCTCGGTGGCCGAGTTGCGGCGGGTACTGACCCGCCAGGGCGGCACGATGGCCGAGGCAGGGGCCGTGGCCTGGCAGTTCGACCGCAAGGGATACGTCGCCATCTCCCCCGACGGGGTGGATGAGGAGGCGGTTTTCGAGGCAGCGGTCGAGGCTGGGGCGGAGGATGTGGTGATCTCGGAGGATATGATCGAGGTCTTTGCCCTGCCGGAGGATTTTCAGGCCGTCCGGCAGGCGCTGGAGGACCTGGGGGTTCAGTTCGAGACGGCCGAGCTCTCGATGGTGCCCAAGAACACAATCCAGTTGGGCGAGGCCGAGACCCTCAAGGTGATGGGCGTCGTCACGGCCCTGGAGGACCTGGACGACGTGCAGCACGTCTATTCCAACCTCGATATCTCGGACGAGGTGATGTCCAAGTTCGAGGCTGCGGCTTGATGCGTGTCTTGGGGGTGGACCCTGGCACGGCGACGACGGGGTATGGCGTCGTTGAGGAGGTGGGAGGAGAGTTGCGCGACCTGGCCCACGGTGTCGTGACGACACCGCCCGGTCAGCCCCTCCCTCTCCGTCTGCAGACGATCTACCGGGAATTGAGGCGCTTGGTGGAGGAATGGCGGCCCACAGCCGCTGCGGTGGAGGAATTGTTTTTTAGCACCAACGTCCGCACTGCGATGAGCGTGGGGCAGGCGCGCGGAGTGGTCCTTCTTGCCCTGGCGGACGCTGGCCTGGACGTGGCTGAATACAGCCCGCTCGCCGTGAAGCAGGCGCTGACGGGATACGGGCGGGCCGACAAACATCAGATGCAAGAGATGGCACGCATGCTGCTGGGCCTGGCAGAGATTCCCCGTCCCGACGATGCCGCCGACGCCCTGGCGGTGGCGATCTGTCACCTGCACTCGGCCCGGATGCGGGCGTTGGAGGAGGAAGCGTGATCGCCCGGCTGAGCGGGACGGTCGCTGCGGTGGGGGCCAACCATCTGATTGTGCAGGTCGGAGGGATCGGTCTCCGCGTCCATGTGCCTGTCCCGGTGATAGACCGCGCTGGCGTGGTGGGGCAACCGGTGGAGCTGGTCACCCACCTCCACGTGCGGGAGAACGAGTTGGCCCTCTATGGATTTCTAACCGGTGAGGAGTTGACCCTGTTCGAGCTGCTTCTCGGTGTCTCTGGCGTGGGCCCCAAAGTGGCTCTGGCTGCGCTGAGCACGGTCTCGCCGGAGGCGCTGCGGGCAGCGGTGGTGCGGGAAGAGCCGGGCATCCTCTCTCGCGTCCCCGGCATCGGTTCCAAGACGGCGCGGGCGATCATCTTTCACCTGCGGGACAAGATGGCCCTCGTGGGAGCGGAGACGGCTCCTCTGCTGACTGACCGGGACGCCGAGGTCATTGACGCCCTCACGACGCTGGGGTTCAGCATCGTCGAAGCGCAGACAGCGCTGCAGAACCTGCCCCGTGACGAGGATATGGAGCTGGAGGAGCGGGTGCGACAGGCGCTGGCGCTCTTGGCGCCAGGGTAGGGCCGCCCGGTCAGTCGGGCGGTTGGGCAGTTGGTGGGATGGTCGGCGTGGGGGTGGGGACGTAGTAGAGCAAGCCGGTGGAGATACAGGAGTCATAGTCGGCTCCCAGGATGATGCGCAAGTCCACCGCGCTCCCCTCAGTTGGCTGGTAGACGACGTCCTCCCCGTTGCGATGATAGAGCCGCATCAGCAGAGGTAGGGGCGACCCCTTGTTCGTCGTAGTCAGGTCTATGATCTGTGTGCGCGGGTAGACCTCTTCCGCCTCTTGCAACCCCACAACTGCGAATCCCTCCCAGCGCAGCCGTTCCACAGCCACCGCTGCTATTCCAGGTCGTCCGGTCCCATCCCACACCTCGACGCGGAAGGGGGGCTGATCGGCCCTTCCTACGGCTGGGGGTTGCAGAGCTTCTGCTATCAGCGTCTCCAGCGCGCCGGGAACCGGGAGGAGAGTATAAGCGCCACTGGGGGCGGTCCAGACCTCGACAAAGGGGGGCTTGATGAAACGGCTCTTGACGTTGGCCCAGTCCAGTTGGCTGCCGACCCACCCCAGGTAGAGCAGTTCGTCCAGCCCCATATCGGTATCTACTGTTTGCTGTAGCGCTTCCCACAGGTCGGGGATACGGGAGAGGGTGTCCGTGCTCAGTGCCTGGCGGTAGAGCGCTCGCAGCAGGTTTTGCTGTCGCTGGTTGCGGGAATAGTCTTGGGAGGACCAACGGGAGCGGACGTACCAGAGGGCATGCTGTCCGTCGAGGTGCTGTATGCCCGGCTCCAGATCGATGTCGACGCTCTGCTCGGGGTCCGTGGGATCGGGAAAGGTGTCGTGCAACTCGCACTCCACCGGGACGTCCACCCCACCGAGGGCGTCTACGATCTGGACGAACCCATCAAAGTTGGCGCTGACGTAATAGTGGATGGGGATGCCCAGGTTGTACTCGATAGTCGCTTCGACCAGCGCTGGCCTGCCGCCGGGGTAATCGCTGCCCCGGCTGTAGGCGGTGTTGATCTTGCCAAAGCCGTGTCCGGGTATCCAGGCGTAAAAGTCGCGGGGGATGGAGAGGAGGCTGACGTAGGGTCCTTCCGGGTCGATGCTGACGACGATGATAACGTCGGTTAGTCGCTCGCTCTCGTCCAGCCCCATGAGCAGGATGTTGATCGCGTCTTCGGGCTGCTCGACCAGGGCCATCGGTGTGGGCATTGGGAGCGGTTGTGGTGTGCCGGTGACGGTCACCGAGATGAAAGCAGGGGTGGT
>JAOZPF010000321.1 GCA_029932895.1 Anaerolineae bacterium
CGCCCCTGGCCTGAGCGGCAAGTGGCTCCAGGCCTACATTGGCGCCGGCCCTGGCTCCGACCACGAGTCGATGACCGCGGCCGAGATGCTGGAAAAACTGCGGCTGGGGATGGTCGTCCTGATCCGCGAGGCCACGGGGGCCAAGAACCTGCGCGCCCTGGTTCCCGCCGTCACTTCCCAGAACAGCCGCCGCTGCGGCTTTGCCACCGACGACCGCCATCCCCATGACCTGCTCGATGAGGGCCACATCGACTACCTGGTCCGTCTGGCCGTTGCCGAGGGGCTGAACCCCATCACCGCCATCCAGATGGCGACTATCAACGTGGCCGAGTGGTTCCGGCTGCGCGACCGTGGCGCGGTGGGGCCGGGCCGGCGGGCCGACCTGGTGGTCTTTTCTGCCCTCGATGACTTTCACGCCGAGATGGTCTTTGCCGGCGGGCGGCTGGTGGCGCAGGACGGTGTGCCCGTGGGGGAGTGGCCCGAGCTGGAGGTGGATGAATCGGCCGTGCGCGATACGGTCCACGTCGACTGGGAGCGGCTGAGCTTGACCATCCCCGCCGAAGGGGAGCGCGTGCGGGTAATCGGCATCGTGCCTGACCAGGTCGTCACCGCGCATCTAGTGGAAGAGGCGACGGTGCGGGACGGGGAGGCGGTGGCCGACCCGGCACGGGACCTGCTCAAGCTGGCGGTGATCGAGCGGCACCGGCGCACGGGTAACGTGGGTTTGGGGTTCGTGCGCGGTTTGGGCCTCGAGCGCGGCGCGCTGGCTGGCAGCGTGGGTCATGACGCACATAACCTGATCGTCGCTGGCTGCGACGACCGTGCGATGATGACCGCCGCCCGCGCCGTAAGCGAGATGGGCGGGGGTCTGGTAGCAGCAGTCGGCGACGAGCTGCTGGCCTCTGTCCCTCTTCCCATTGGCGGGCTGATGTCCGACCAGCCCATAGAGACCGTCCGCGAGCAGGTGAGCCGGCTGGTCGATGCGGCGCACGAACTTGGCTCCTCCCTCAGCGATCCCTTTATGACCCTGGGTTTCTTGGCCCTGGAGGTCATCCCCAGCCTCAAACTGACCGACCAGGGGCTGGTGGACGTGGACGAGTTTGATTTCGTGCCGTTGTTTGTGGAATAGTGAATCCTCCCCCGCGCGGGGGCGACAAAGGAGAAGTAAATGAATCGCCGGAAACTCGTGGCTTATCTGGACACATACCTGCGCCTCGCCGAGATCGAGGATGTCTCCCAGAACGGCCTCCAGGTGGAGGGACCGGAGGAGGTGACCAAGGTTGCCTTTGCCGTGGACTCTTGCCTGACTACTTTCCAACAGGCCGTCGCGGCAGGAGCGCAGCTATTGATCGTCCACCACGGCCTCTTTTGGTCCAGCCCCCTGCGCCTGACCGGCCCCCACTTTCGCCGTGTGCGCACCCTCATCGAGGGAGGTTGCGGCCTCTATGCCGCCCACCTGCCGCTGGACGCCCATCCCCAGGTCGGCAACAATGCCGAGTTGGCCCGCCTCTTGGACCTGAGGGACGTTCATCCCTTTGGCACTTACCACGGGGTAGAGATCGGAATGGCGGGCCTATTGGATCCGCCGTTAGAGATCCCCGCTCTCATCGGTCGCCTCATTCAGACACTGGGCACGCCCCCCGTCCGCGTCCTGGCCCACGGCCCGGCGGAGGCTACCCGCGTGGCCTGCATCTCTGGTGCTGCGGCAGAGATGATGGACCAGGTGGAGGCGGCGGGGCTGGATACCTACGTCACAGGTGAGACCAATCACGTCTTTTTCCATCAGGCCGCCGAGCGGAGCCTCAACGTCGTCTTTGCCGGTCACTATGCCACCGAGACCCTGGGGGTCAAAGCGCTGGCCCGTCACCTGGAAGAGAGGTTTGGCCTGGAGACCCTGTTCCTGGATGTCCCCACGGGGATGTGAGCGCCACGACGGCGCCTGCTGCTCCGGGGACAAGTTGCTATTGTCGGGAATTGTGCTAAACTCTTCCCCAAGGGCGCGGAGGTTTAGTGATGGGCGGTCTTTTATTTGGATTCGTGTTTGTGGCTGGCGGTATTTTCGTGCTTGTGCAGGGGTTCAAGGATCTGCGCAAAAGGTCCCGGAGCCAGAACTGGCCGTTCGTCAAGGGGCATGTTGTAGAGGCGGCGGTAGGCCCCGCGGACGGATGTGGTAAACGACGAGTTTGTCACCCATTACTACCCTCACGTTGTCTATGCCTACTCCGCAGGTGGCGAGAGCTATATGAGTGACCAGGTCGCCATCGGAACTCCCAGGGGATACGGTTCGATGACCGAGGCCGAATCCCGTTTGGTCTACCAGGCAGACAAACCCGTGACGGTCTATTATGATCCCAAGAGCCCCGCCGATGCAGTGCTCGAACCTGGCGCTACCGGTGGAGTATGGGGCACCTTTTTCATCGCCGCCGGATTGCTCGGAGTGGGGTTGCTGGTGTTGATCTCTTCCGTGCGTAGCGTTTTTTGATGTAGGCTTCGAGGAGGTGAGGGAGAGGGCGGCAATCTATTCTCGTGGTGTTGGCTATTGTTTCCGACTATTTCAAGGAGGTAGAGAATGTCCAAGCATTTGTGGAGTTTGTTGGGGTTGGTGACGATCATTGCTCTGCTGTTGGGAGCGTGTACACCAGCCCCCACGGCGGCGCCCACCGAGGTGGCGACGGAAGAGCCCACCGAGGCGGCGACGGAAGCGCCCACTGAGGCGGCGACGGAAGAGCCCACCGAAGCAGCGACGGAAGAGGCGGAAGAGTTTGTCTTTGGCGTCGTCCTCGTTGGGCCGTACAACGACCACGGCTGGAGCGAGGCGCACTATTCGGCTGCCGAATACGTCACCGAGAACCTGCCCAACACCCGCTTTGTCTATCTGGACAAGCTCAATCCTGCTGACCGGCCCGAGACAACGTTGGAGCAGGTGGTGGACGATATGGTCTCCCAGGGGGCCAGGGTCATCTTTACGACTTCGGATGACTTTATGGCGGACACCGACCGCGCCG
>JAOZPF010000003.1:0-8144 GCA_029932895.1 Anaerolineae bacterium
TATCGCTCCCACGTCGCGGGCTACGGCGGCGCGAAAGACGGCGCGGGCCATATCGTAGGCCATGGCGCGCAGGTTCATCGCCGGCGTGGTCCACCCCTCTGGCGTATCTCCCCGCCCCCGCGCTATGTACAACTCGTGGATCGAGGCCGGGCGGATGCCCAGCTCCTGCCCGATCTCCCAGACCAGGTAGCGGGCCACGGCCTGGACCTCGCCAGCGGCGAACACGCCGTTGAATACCAGATCGTCGATAAGCGGGCCGCGCAGCCGCGATTCCTCTATCACCCGCACCCGCCCTTCTTCGACGGTGACGATGTCTCTCAATCCGTCAAGCAACTCGGCAACGCTTTGTGCTATCATATCTTTACCTCTTTTATTTGACCTCTGCTCCTGCTGTCCAGTCGTATCCGATCTCGGGGTCGTCGTGCGGGATGCGGCCCTCGTCCGTTCCGTCGTACTCGTTCGAGACGATGTAAAAGACGTGGGCTGGTCCCTGAAGCACTCGGTAGCCGTGGGCCACGCCAGGGGGAATCTTGAGCACGACCGGCTCGTGCCCATCACCCATCAAAAGTTCCTGCAGCTCGCCGTGAGTGGGGGAATCGGGCCGCGTGTCGTACAGGGCGGCCTTGATCGTGCCGCAGGCCACGTACCACCAGTCGACCTGGCGCTGGTGGACATGCCAGGCCTTGGCGACCCCCGTGTGGCTCATGGTGTGGCTCCATTGCCCAAACCCCTCGCCAAAGAGCGCATCGCTGACGCGAATGACCTCGCGGAAAAAACCGCGCTCGTCTGCGTGGGTGACCAGTTTCTTGATCTCGACGCCGTGAATCATTGGACGACCCTCCATTGTAGTTTATGCCAGCGCAACCGCCTGGTCCATCTTTCCCCGTTGGCCTCCCCTCGCTGGCGCGGGAGAGGCAACTGGGAAGAGGCGGCCCGAGCAATCATCACAGGGGAATTATAACCAAACTCGGGCGGATGTCCAGCGCGAGGGGCGTATTTCAGTCTGGGGCAGGTTCTGTGCCCGTCGTTCGCCCGGAGCCGGGAGCTCCGGGCTCATCCCGCGAAGCCTCCTCCGGGGGCTGAGGAGCCCGAAGGGCCTTGTCTCCTGAGCTCGGCGCTTCGAGCGCCGGGCGGACCGGCGCCAGCACCGCTCTTTGCACAAGTTCGTCCCAAAGTGAGATGCACCCCAGCGCGAGTGGGCAACTTGGCCGTTTTGGGATATAATCGTAGGAGATTTACCGGGTCGCAGCCGCTAGATGTGGCCTGCGTGGACAAGTACCCAAACGCCAAGTACCCAAACCGCGATGACGATGAGCTGGATCAGGTCGTTCTTCACACCGCCGCTCCTGGAAGGCGACGAGGACGGGACGCGAACTGCCAGGCTGCTCCATGCTGTCCTGTTGGCATTGCTGGGCATCACCGCCTTCTTTGTCCTCTCTGGCCCGCTGACGCACGACAATCCAACTCCCTTCCTCATAGTAGGCAGCCTGCTGGTCGCCATATTCCTGACCGGACTGTTCTTTACCCGCCTTGGAGGAACGTGTGGCTAACCGCACGGCCGAGCTCGCCGCCACCAACAGGGAACTGGAGGCTTTTGCCTATTCGGTCTCCCACGACCTGCGCGCGCCGCTGCGTGCTCTCGACGGCTTTAGCCAGGCGCTCTTGGAGGATTATGTCTCTCTGTTGGACGTGCAGGGGCGGGATTATCTCCGCCGCGTGCGGGCGGCCAGCCAGCGGATGGGCCGGTTGATCGACGACCTGCTCAGGCTCTCTCGGCTGACACGGGCCGAGATGCACCGCGAAATGGTGGACCTGAGCGCGCTGGCGCGGTCAATCGAGGCGGAACTGCGCCAGGAGGAACCGGAGCGGGAGGCCACGTTCACCATCGCTGAGAATGTCATCGCCTGGGGGGACGCGCGCCTGCTGCGAGTGGCACTGGAGAACTTGCTGGGCAACGCTTGGAAATTCACAGCCAGGAAGCCGCATGCCCGCATCGAGTTCGGCCTCACCAGGGAGGACGGCGAGACCATCTACTTTGTGCGCGATGACGGCGCCGGGTTCGACATGACCTACGCCGGCAAGCTGTTCGGAGCATTCCAGCGGCTGCACGCCTCGAGCGAGTTCGAGGGCAGCGGCATTGGGCTGGCGACTGTGCAGCGCGTCGTCCGCCGCCACGGCGGCCGGGTGTGGGCAGAGGGCGCGGTGGACCAGGGAGCGACGTTCTACTTTACCTTGGGGAACGACCAGAGCAGAGGAGAGGTGCAATGAGGAGCCGGGACATTTTGCTGGTGGAGGACAATCCCGACGACGAAGTGCTGATGCTGCGCGCACTCCGAAAGAGCAACGTCGTCAACCAGATCATTGTCGTGCGCGATGGCGCCGAGGCGCTGGATTATCTCTTTGGCGAAGGGGAGTTCGCCGGCCGAGATACGAGCGTCAAGCCCGCCGTTGTCCTGCTGGACCTGCAGTTGCCCAAGATCGACGGCCTAGAGGTGTTGAGGCGGATTCGCGCTGACGAGCGGACGCGGCTGCTGCGCGTGGTTATCCTCACCTCGTCGGACGAGGAGCGGGACATTGTCAACAGCTACGATCTGGGCGCCAATAGCTACGTCCGCAAGCCGGTGGACTTTGGGCAGTTCTCCACAGCCGTCCAGCAATTGGGATTGTATTGGCTGCTGCTCAACGAGGCCGCGCCATAGGAGTCGGAGATGGGCACGCCCCTGCGCGTTCTGATCATTGAGGACTCGGAAGACGATGCCCTTCTGGTAGTGCGGGAACTACGCCGTCACGGCTATGACCCGACGTTCGAGCGAGTCGATTCGGTCGCGGGCTTTGGCGCTGCGCTGGACCGGCGGGCGTGGGACGTCGTTATCGCCGACTATTCGATGCCGGGCTTTGACGGACTGACGGCGCTCAAACTGTTGCGGGAGCGCGATGTTGACGTTCCTTTCGTCATCGTCTCGGGCACGATTGGCGAGGAAACTGCCGTGGAGGCGATGAAGGCCGGCGCCCATGATTATGTGCTGAAGGACAGCTTGGCGCGGCTCGGCCCCGCGGTCCGGCGGGAGCTGGACGAGGCGGAAGGCCGCCGGGAACGGCGGCGAGCGGAGCAGGCGCAGCGCCTCTATGCCGAACGACTGGAAACCCTGCACGAGATTGACCAGGCCATCCTGACCGCCCAATCCTCCGCGGCTATCGCCCAGGCCGTCCTGGCCCGCATCCGGCGCTTGATCCCCTGCCACCGCGCTAGCGTCGCGCTGTTCGATTGGGAGCGGGAGGAGGTCACGGTGCTGGCGGTCCACACCAACGGCGAGACCAAGGTTGGGACAGGGGCAAAAATCCCGCTGGGACGATTCGGTCCCCTGGACGGGTTGCAGGCAGGTGAGGTGTTTCTGGTGGATGACTTGCATGTCGCTACGGATCTCTCGCCTCTGGTCCAAGAGTTGGCGGCGGAGGGGGTCCGGTCCTACATCAACATCCCCCTCATCTCTCAGGACACGCTCATTGGCTCCCTGAACCTGGGGGCAGAGCGACCAGGCCTGTTTGGGCAGGAACAGATCGAGATCGCTCGCGAGGTAGCCGCGCCGCTGGCTGTCGCCATCCAAAACGCCTGGCTGCTGGAGGCCGAGCGGCAGCGCAGCGCGGAGCTGGAAGCCCTCCATCAGGCCAGCCTGCACGTGACCTCTAGCCTGGAGCTGCAGCCGGTCCTGGAGGCCATCATCGAACACGCCCTGCGCTTGGTCTTGGCCGACGACGCCCACATTTTCCTCTACGATGGTGAGCGTTTGACCTTTGGGGCCGCTATGTGGGCCGGTAATCTGCAACGGAAGCCTTTCGCTACCCCTCGCCCCGGGGGCCTGACCTACGCCGTCGCCCGCGCTGGGAAGCAGATCGTCGTCCCCGATGTGAACTGCCACCCGCTGTTCGAAAACTGGCGCTGGGGTGGAGCGATCATCGGCCTGCCGCTCTCCATCGGCGAGCAGGTGGTGGGGGTGATGACCGTCGCCTTTGACCAACCCCATCCCTTTACCGCCGAAGAGGTACGCATCCTGACCCTGCTGGCCGACCAGGCCGCTATCGCTGTCGAGAACGCCCGGCTGTTCCAGGCCAGAGAGCGGCAGAGCCGCCAGCTGGCGCTGCTGGCGGATGTGGCGCGGACGACCGCCGCGGTCCTCGATCCGAACCAACTGTTGCTGGCTGTTGCCGAGAGCATCTATCACCACTTTGGCTCTCCCATCGTCGAACTGTACACCATCGAGGGCGGAGGGCAAAAGCTCGTTCTGCGCGGCTACCGGGGTCCCCAGGATGAGGACTTGGACGTCTTGACCCCCGGGCGCTATGAGCAACCCATTGAGGTAGGGATCGTTGGCCTTGTGGCCCGCACGGGCCAGCCCTACCTCTCCGTCGATGTCAACGCCGACCCCACTTACTACACCCCCATCGAGGTAGGCACCACATCTGAGCTTTGTGTGCCGATTGTGGAGGATGATCACGTGGTCGGCGTGGTGAACGTGGAGAGCGACCGACCAGCGGCTTTCGACGAGGGGGATCAATCGCTGCTGGAGGCGGTGGCGACCACGGTGTCCGTCGGATTGCGTAACGCGCGCCTCCATACCGAGACCCAGCGCCGGGTGCAGGAACTGACGCTGCTCAATCATATCGCCGTCGGATTCGGGGCCTCGATGGATATGGACGGCCTGATCGAGGGCGCACTGGATGGGTTGAAGGAACTGGTGGGGACGGACCGCACCTACTTTATCACCACCGACCCCGACAACCGCACCTGGGAGACGACGCACGAGAGGGTAGCGCCGGGTATCACGCCCAACGTCGGGTTGAGTGGCAGCTTTGACGATGTGCCTGGCGAGCAGGAAGCGCTGCTGAACGGCCAGACCTTTGCCGTCTCTGACGTCAGTACCGACCCCCGCATCGAACAGTCACGGGAGATGTACCGCTCGCTGGGGGTACAGTCGATACTGTTGGTGCCGCTGCGGGCCCGGGGGCGACTTCACGGCGTGCTCGGTTTTGACTATTGTCGCCAGCAGCACGATTGGCAGCCGGACGATATCCGCCTGCTGGAGGGGGTGGCCCACCAACTGGAGCTGGCGCTGGAGAATGTCTGGCTTTTCGAGGAACTGCGTCGTCACGCCCAGGATTTGGCTGTTGCCCTAACCCGGCAGGAGGAGCTGGACCGGCTGAAGGGGGAGCTGATTCAAAATGTCTCTCACGAGCTGCGCCAGCCGTTGGCGCTCATTCGCGGCTATGCCGAGCTGTTCGACGAGGGCGAGCTAGGTCCTCTCCAGCCCCAGCAGCAGGACGCCGCCGAGATCATCGCCCGGCGAACGCGGATGCTGAGTGACCTGGTGGAGGACATCACGCTCATTCTCAGCATGGAAGCGCGCCCCTTGGATCTCGAGCCAGTGGCCCTGGACGCGCTGGCTCGCGCTGCGGTGAAGGACTTTCGTGTGGCCGCCGACCAGGCGGGGCTGATCCTGAAAAGCGACATCGAACCAGACCTTCCTCCTGT
This sequence comes from Anaerolineae bacterium, assembly GCA_029932895.1. Taxonomy (GTDB): domain Bacteria; phylum Chloroflexota; class Anaerolineae; order B4-G1; family DUEL01; genus JAOZPF01. The sequence goes on from JAOZPF010000003.1 coordinate 5,528, forward strand.
CCAGGGAGAGGGTATCACCTTGCGTCGTGTATTGGATAATCTGCTCACCAACGCGATCAAGTTCACCCCGGCTGGAGGCTCGATCGATATGCGGTTATGGCAGGAGGACGAGAATGTCCGCCTCCAGGTGTCCGACACCGGCATCGGCATCCCCGTCGACCAACAGGAGCACATCTTTGAGCGTTTCTACCAGGTGGATGGAAGCGCCCGGCGGCGCTACGGCGGCGTGGGCCTCGGGCTGGCGCTGGTGAAGGAGATCGTCGAGGCCCTCGGCGGTACGGTGGAGGTGGAAAGCGAGGTGGGCAAGGGGAGCACGTTTACCGTGTCCCTGCCGATCGCCGAGATGTAGGAAAATTGATTTTCATGCAGCACATGTCTCAGACAGCTTGAGGAAGAGGCCGGCATGATCCTGGACTCACATCCCGAAAGTTCGTCGCCTGCTTCCCTTTCGCTCTCTCTCAAAAAGCGGTTGGGATGGCTGGTTGTGCTCTTGGGCGTGCAGTTGTTATATATTCCCATCAACCGGTTTCTGCAGGGTGGCGCCGTCCTGGCAATCCCGTGGGACGCTCGCGTTCCTTTCTGGCCTGCTTGGGCGGTCCCCTACCTGCTGAGCCTGTTCTGGTGGGCGGGGTGCTTTGTCTGGGCAGCGCTCGAGATGGACGATGCCCTCTACCGGGCTTTTGTCGTTTCCGTGCTCGCTGTGCTGCTGGCGAGCTATGTCGTTTACCTGCTATACCCCACCTATGTGGAGCGACCCTCTGTGGAGGGGACGGGGTGGACGTACGATCTCGTGCGCCTGATCTATCGCCACGACCAGGTCTATAACGCTTTCCCCAGTGGTCACACGTACACCACTGTTCTCATCGGTCTCTTTTGGGATCGCTGGTACCCCCGTTTGCGCTGGCTGTGGGTGACGATCGTCGTCATCGTTGTGCTCTCCACATTGTTCACGGGCCAGCACAACCTACTGGACCCCATCGGCGGTATCATCCTAGCATGGGCGGGATACCGCTTTGGCCTGTGGTGGGCGGCGCGGGGGGTGAGGGGATGAGGAGGTCCAAGGTATCCCTCTGGCTATGGAGCTGCCTGTGGGCGCTCATTGTCCTGGCGGGATTGGGCCTCCTGCTATGTGACGTTCGGCTGCCCTCCGGTGGGGCCAGCGGCGACCTGGAGAGCTTTACCCCCCAGGGATTCCTCGTCCAATGGGTGCTGGATGGGCGGGAGGACGGGCTTCAGGTGGGGGACATCATCGTCCGGGCGGGGGGCCACACCGCCGACGAGTGGCTGAACGGGGCGGCGCGTGGTCCAGAGTGGCAGAGCGGCGGCGTTGTCACCTACGAGGTAATGCGCCACGGGCAGCCCGTCACACTAGAGGTCACTATGACCCCTGTCCCCGCGCGAGCCGTTCTGGCACGCTGGGCTGCCCAGTTGTTGGTCTCGTTGTTCCTTCTCTTCATCGGCACTTTTGCCTTTGTGAGTCGGCCCTACGAACTGGCAGCACGTCTGTTGATGCTATTTTGCACCAGCGTGGCGGTCCAATTGTGGGGTGATACCTACTACTTCCAGTTCGCCACTTTGCCCTGGCGCTATCCTTTCTGGTACCACTTGCTTATCGAGCAGATCACTTTTATGCTGAGCTATGTCTCCATTACCCACTTTGCCCTGATCTTTCCCACCCCTCACCCATTGGTCAAGCGCTTCCCCCGCCTGACAGTGCTGCTTCTGTACGGAATCAACCCCCTGGTGGTGGTCACGGTCATGCTCCTCTCCCCGACGTGGAGTACGGCGTTGGTCAATGGGAACCACGCCGTGATCCTTGTGGCAGCGGCCCAGGTCCTTCTCGTCGCCGGCTTGTTCATCCGCTCTTTGCGCACCGCCAGTGACCCCGTCAGCCGCTCGCAAGTTCGCTGGCTTCTGTGGAGCGGCGGGGTGGTGATGGCGGTCGTCCTGCCAGCCTATCTCCTGCCGGTGGCGTTGCTGGGTCACCCCCTACTTCCCTACTCTACGGTCATGCTCCTGGCTGCCCTTATTCCCGTCATCTATGCCGTCGCGGTCCTGCGCTACCGGCTCTTGGATATCGAGATTGTCATCAACCGCACCCTGGTCTATGGCACACTCACGGTTCTCCTGGGCGGGCTTTACCTGCTCCTGGTCCGCTTGCTGACGATGGTGGTCCAGAGGGTGTTGCACAGCGGGAACGACACGGTGGTGATCTTTGTCGCCACCCTTGCCATCGCCGTGGCTGCCAATCCGCTGCGGCGACAGGTCCAGATGCTGATCGACCGCGCTTTTTATCGCCGCCGGCTGGACTATCGGCGATTGCTGGCGGAGATGACCGAGAGGCTGGCTACCAGCATCGTCTTTGACCAATTGGTCGCCCTGCTGACAGACGAACTTCCTCGGCGGTTGCAGATCGACCGCGCCGGTCTCTCTATCCTCGACCAGGCGGGGCAGCGTTACGTGTCCGCCGGCACGTGGGACCTTCCCGCCTTGCCGGTCGATCACCCCTTGATCGCCTCCCTCCATCAACTGGACCAGCCGCTGCTGCGGTTGCAACCGCCCCGCGACTTGGTGCCCGCGACCAGTGACTTTCTCGATCAGCACGGCATAGAGCTGT
>JAOZPF010000003.1:8154-10677 GCA_029932895.1 Anaerolineae bacterium
CCCCTTGGCGTCGGCGGGCGCGTGGTGGCGCTGTACAACTTGGGAGCCAAACTCTCTGGGGATGCTTACAACCAGGATGAAGTGCGTTTGCTTCGCCTGCTGGGCCGCCAGGCTGCCTTTGCCGTGGAGAACAGCCGCCTTCTCCGAACAGTGGAGCGCCGGACGAATGAACTGGCCATGCTCCACCGCGCCTCGGTGGCGGTCTCTTCCACATTGGAGATGCGCCAGGTGCTCAAGACGCTGGCGGAACAGGTCGGCCATGCGTTGGATGCCAGCAGTGTCTATATCTGCAACCTGGACGAGACGATGACCCAGAGCACGGTCCTCGCCAAGTGGCTGAATCCCGAGGTCGCCGACCGCATCTCCGTCCTGGGCACGATCTATCTTATGGAGGAACATCCGGCCACTCTCCGCGCCCTGACCGAGCAGCGCCCGCTCGTGGTGCAGGCAGCCGACCCCGGGTCGGACCCCGCCGACCGGCAGAGCGCGCAACTGTATGGCTGGACCTCCCGCCTGAATGTGCCGCTGGTGACCCGCGGTCGCACCGTTGGCTATGTGGAGGTGAGGGAATCGCGCTGCGAACGGCTTTTTACAGAGGAGGAAGTGCGGCTCTGTCAGACCATCGCCACCGATGCGGCGACGGCGATCGAGCATGCCCGCCTCTTCCAGGCGGAGCAGGAGCAAAGGGCGTTCGCCGAGGCGCTGGAGGAGGCCGCCGCCGTCGTGAGCGCCACGCTGAACCTGGACCAGGTGTTGGACCGCATCCTGCAGCAGGTGGCGCGGGTTGTCCCTGGGGATGCTTTCAACGTGATGCTGATCGAGGAGGGCAAGGCACGGGTGGTCCGCTGGCGGGGATATGAACGGTGGGGGGGAGAGGACAAGATCGCTGGGTTGTCGATGCCTATTTCTGCTTATCCTATCCTGGCAGAAATGGTCCAGACCGGGCGGCCAGTCATAGTCAAGGACACGGCTCAAGACTCGCGCTGGGTTCCCACGGACAATTGGCTGTGGCTCAAGTGCTATGTCTCTGCGCCAATCCTGGTGACCGGGGAGACGGTGGGCTTTTTGAATGTGGACGGCGCTCAGCCAGATCAGTTCGGCCCCGCCGACGCGCAGCGGCTAGAGGCGTTTGCTCACCACGCCGCCATCGCCATCGAGAACGCCCGTCTTTTCCGCGACGCGCTGCACCAGACTGATGAGCTGCAGATCGCCCTCGCCCGCTTGGAGCAGGCTGACCAGTTGAAGAACCAGTTCATTCAGAACGTCTCTCACGAACTGCGCCAGCCCCTGGCTCTCATCCGTGGCTATGCCGAGCTCCTCGCCGCTGGCGAGATGGGGAGACTGACCTCTGAACAACGGGGGCCTATAGACATTATCACTCGTCGGGCGCGGATGCTGGGCGACTTGGTGCAGGATATCACCCTCATTCTGGAGGCCGAGGCGCACCGGCCGAGTCAGGAACCGGTGGCCTTTGACACATTGGCGCGGGCGGCGGTGGAGGACTTTCAGGTCATCACCCAGCAGATCGGTCTGACGCTGGAGGCCGATATCGCCTCCGACTGCCCCCCAGTGGTTGGAGAGGCCTCTTACCTGCGCCGCGTGCTGGACAACCTGGTGGGCAACGCGCTCAAGTTCACCCCTCAGGGCGGCACGGTGACTGTGCGCTTGTGGCCGGAGGAGGGGCAGGTGTACCTGCAGGTCAGCGACACGGGGATCGGCATCCCGCCCCGCCACTTGCCGCGCATCTTTGAGCGTTTCTATCAGGTGGACGGGAGCGCCCGGCGGCGGTATGGCGGCGTGGGGTTGGGGCTGGCGCTGGTGAAAGAGATTATCGAATCGTTTGCTGGAACGGTGAGCGTGGAGAGCAAAATGGGCGAGGGGAGCACGTTCACCGTGACTCTCCCTGTGTATCAGGAGGGCGGACAGGACTGAGGCCCAGCCCCTACCCTGCCTCCCCTATCGCCTCCTCCAGTTCCTGAGCTAGTATTCCCGCCTCTGCCATCAGCCGTAGAGTCTCTTCCGCTTCCTCCTCATCCACCCGGCTGATGGCAAACCCCACGTGGACGATGACATAATCCCCTACCTCGGCTTCCGGCACATAGGCCAGGCAGACATCCTGGATCACGCCGCCGAAATCGACCTTGCCCATTCGCATCAGTGGGTTGTCGTCCGTCTCGACGACCCGTCCAGGGATACCCAGGCACATCTTGGCTCTACTCCTTGTAGGTTCTCACCTGCTCCCGCAGCCAGTCCAGCCAGGCCGTCACCCCCTCCCCCGTCTTGCAGGAAAGGGGGAAAAAGGCCAGGCCGGGATTGAGGGCCTCCACGCCCCGGCGGAAGTAGTCAACGTCAAAGTCAAAGGCGTCCAGCACGTCGATCTTGTTCAGCACCAGTGCGTCCACGCCGCGGTACATCGGGGGATACTTGTAGGGCTTGTCGTCCCCCTCCGGCACGCTGGCGATCAGCACATCCTTGTGGACGCCCAGTTTGAAGGAGGCTGGACAGACCAGGTTGCCCACGTTC
>JAOZPF010000003.1:10687-34078 GCA_029932895.1 Anaerolineae bacterium
ATCCACGATCAGCAGGTCCAGGTCCGCCAGGTCCAGTTGTGGCAGCGCCCCCTGCAGCATCACCGCATCCAGGTGGCAGGCTCCACCGGTGTTGACCTGCACTGACGGCACACCGAGGGCAGCCACCCGGTCGGCATCCAGCGTGCTAGCTATATCGCCATCGATCCCGGCGATGCGGAACTCGGTGTGCAGCAGCTCTACGGTGCGCAGGATCAAGCTGGTCTTGCCCGCTCCGGGGGAGGCCATCAGGTTGATGGCAAAAACGCCGGCCTCGTCCAGCCGGGCGCGGTTGGCTGCCGCCAACCGGTCGTTGGCGCTCAGGATGTTCTCGACGACGGGTACACGTGTGGCCATATCACCCTCTTCCTCCTGGATGGGGAGTATACCAGAGTTCGATGGGCGCGCAACTCGCGAGTGGGGCGAGGGGCAGCCGCAGGCCACGCTCCCGGCGTGACGTTACCTTACCCCGCCAGGATGACGCGTACGTCCACTGCCCAGGCCCCTTCCCCCTCTGCCCCTACGATCAGCGGGTTCAGGTCCACCTCCGCTATCTGCTCCAGATCAGCCACCAACTGGCCCACCCGACGCAGCGCGTCCGCCGCCGCCGCCACGTCCCGCGCCGGCTGACCGCGCACACCCTTCAGCAGTCGCCCGGCGGCTGTCTCATCTATCATCTCTCGCGCCTCAACCTCGTCCAGCGGTGCCAGGCGGAAGGCGACGTCCTTTAGCACCTCCACATAGGTCCCGCCCAGGCCGAACATCACCAGGGGACCGAACTGACTGTCGCGCTGCGCCCCCACGACGGTCTCCAGCCCCGGGGGGGCCATCCGTTGCACGAACCCCTGCTCTCCCGGTCCCACCATTCGTTCGAACGCCGTCCGCAGGGCGCGACTGTCCTCCAACCCCAGCGCCACACCGCCCACATCCGCCTTGTGCACCACACCAGGAGCCACTCGCTTTAGGGCCACCGGGTAGCCGATCCGCTCCGCCAGTGCAATGGCTGCTGCGGCGGTGGAAGCCAAACCGGAAGGCGGCACGACGAGGCCGTAGGCCGCTGCCAGTTCCGCCCCTGCCTGGGCATCCAGCGCGCGCTGCCCGGCTTTCACCGCCCGCCCGATCACCTCCAGCGCCAGTTCCCGCTTCACCCCCGCTGCCGGCTCCAGGCTGACGGGGGGGCGGGCCTGGACGCGGCCGTACTGGTACAGCGCGCCCAGTCCCAGGGCGGCGCGGGCCGGGGTCAGGTAGTGAGGGACGGAGTGAGCGTGGAGAGCGCGGGCGGCGGCGCCGATGCCACCGCCGCCAGAGATGCAGCAGACGACCGGTTTGGCTGTCTGTTCTGCGCCGCGCCCCACCGCCACCGCCACGTCGTGCGGAGGGGTGATCGCCTGCGGCACAAAGACCACCATCACTCCATCCACCTCCTCCGCCGCCAGCAACACCCGTAGTGCCGCCGTATAGTGGCTCGGTTGGGGCCCTCCCAACATGTCCACCGGATTGCCCGTCATCGTCCCCGGCGGACAGACCTCCCGCAGCCGGGCCTGGGTTTCGGCGCTCAGGTTTGCCAGGCGCATCCCGTACCGGTCGAGCGCGTCGGCCCCCACCGCCGACGGTCCGCCAGCGTTGGTCAGGATGGCGATCTCGGGGCCGGCGGGGGGGCGGCGGTAAGCCAGGGCGATGGCCCCATCGACCAGTTCCTCCAGGTTGTCCACCGGGAGGGCTCCGGCGCGGTGGCAGGCCGCCAGGAAGGCCTGGTCGGCTCCCGCCAGCGCTCCTGTGTGGGAGGCCACCGCCCGTGTCCCGCTGGGGGTGCGCCCGGCCTTGAGCACCACCAATGGCTTGTGCGGTGTCATCCGCGCTGCCGTCTCCACGAAACGCTTCCCATCGGGCACCCCCTCGATGTAGGCAGCCACGGTCTTGGTGTTGGGGTCGGCTGCCAGCGACGCCAGCGCGTCGGCAAGGTCGATGTCGGCCTGATTGCCCAGGCTGACGATGCGGGAAAAGCCGACGCCCACCGCGCTGGCCCAGTCCATCGTCCCCCCACAGACCGCGCCAGAGTGGGAGACAAAGCCAATGACCCCTTGCTCCGGCATGGTGCGGCTAAAGGTGGTGTCGATCGGGGTGTAGGTGTCTATCACGCCGACGCAGTTAGGGCCGATAAAGCGCATTCCATAGCGACGGGCAATCTCCTGCAACTCGGCCTCCCGTTCCCGTCCGCCAGCTCCCAGTTCGGCGAACCCGGATGCGATCAGGACGGCGGCGCGGATGCCGCGCTCGCCGCAGGCCGCCAGCGCCTCCGCCGTCCGCTCGGCGGCGAGGACGATCACAGCCAGCTCGACGGGGTCGGGCACTTGCGCCACGGAGGCATAGACCCGCAGCCCCAGCAGTTCTCCTCCCTTGGGATTGACCGGGTAGATCGGACCGGAATAACCATGGGTGACCAGGTTGCGCAGTACGCCGTGACTCAACTTGAGTGGGTTGCTGCTGGCTCCCAGCACGGCGACGCCGTGGGGATGGAAGAAGGTGTAAAGCGGGTCTGCCACTGTTGCCTCCTCCGAGCTGTGGTATATACTGGGGGCATGATACCCCAAAGTGTGTGGTTTTGTCCAGTCGGATTGCAGCGGATTAAGCAGATTGAGCAGATTGTGGTAGGGGCGCGTCTGTGTGTGCCCACCCGGATGAGGTAAGTATGCAGGGGAACCAGAATCGAGAGCGGCGAGAGAAGGGCAAGCCGCGCCTGCTGGTCACCGGCGGCAGTGGCTACTTGGGCGCGTGGGTGGTGCGTCTCGCCAGTGCTGGCTGGGACGTGGTCGCCACCTATCTGACCCATCCCCGCGCCACGCCTGGCGTGATTTGGCACCGGTTGGACGTGCGGGAGGCGGCGGCGGTGGCGACGCTGCTGGACGAGGTGGGTCCGGCGGTGGTCGTGCACCTGGCGGCGGTCAACCCCGGCTGGCGCGGCAGCTTTGCGGACAATGTGACAGGCACGCGCCACGTCGCCCGCGCCGCTGCCGCCCACCATGCTCGCCTGGTCCACATCTCCAGCGACGTGGTCTTTGACGGGGAGCGGGGCAACTATGTCGAAACAGACCCGCCGGCTCCGCTCAACCCCTACGGGCGCAGCAAGGCGCGGGCCGAGGAGGAGGTGCGGCGGGCCGGGGGAGAGGCGGTCATCGTGCGCACTTCGCTCATCTATGGCTGGCGACCGCGCATCGACCGCCATATCGCCTGGGTCATAGAGGGACTGCGCGGCGGCAAGCCGGTGCGTCTCTTTACCGATGAGATACGCTGTCCGATCTGGGTGGAGAGCCTCGCAGCGGCAGTGGTCGAGCTGGCGGGGCTGGAGTATGTGGGCGTCTTGCACGTGGCTGGCGGTCAGCCGCTCTCGCGCTACGAGTTCGGCACGCGGCTGCTGCGTTTTTACGGACTGAACCCGGGTCCGGTCATCCCGACCAGCAGTCGGGATAGTGGCCTGGTGCGTCCTCTCGACTGCACCCTGGATTGCTCACGCGCCCGCGCGCTTCTCCACACTGAACTGCCCGGCGTGGATGAGGTGCTGAAACGGCAGCCGCCCCCTGCTCTGGGCCGGGCCATCAACGGAAGCTGACGGTCACAGTTCCCGAAGCGCTGCGATCATCGCTTCTACCGCGGCGGTAAACAAACGGTCCATTACCTCCGCTGGGGCCCGATACGGTCCGCCGAAGGAGCCGTCGCCCAGAGCAGCGCGACAGGCAGCGGCCGAGCTGGTGCAGGGGACTTGCACCGGTTCCTTCTCCCCATCGGGGACGGGGGCCACGCGGGTGAGGGCCATGTTCTCCGACCAGTTGGCGTGGTGCTGGACCAACCCTGCCTCGCGGGCCACACTGTCCACCGCCGGATGGAGCCACCACTGGAACAGGGCGAACCGCGCGTCTGGATGAGCGTTGCTCAGTTCGACCAGGAGCGGCGTCAGCAGGCCAGTGTTGCCTCCGTGACCGTTGCTCACCAGCACGCGGCGAAAGCCCTGAGCCAACAATCCCTCGATCAGTTCCCGCATCACGGCCCCAAAGGTCTCTGGCGAGAGGCTGATGGTGCCTGGGTAGGCGATAAAGTAAGGCGAGAGCCCAAAGGGGAAGGGGGGTACGACGAGCACGTTCTCCCGGCGGCAGGCCTCCTCTGCCACGGCTAGGGGAACGCGGATATCGGACATCAGGCTCAGGTAGCCGTGCTGTTCACACGCTCCGGTGATTACCACCACCCGGTCATCCTGGGTCAGGTACTGCTCCACTTGCATCCAGTTCAGGTCACCTAGCAACATCTGGACCTCCTCGTGCGACTGCGGGGTGGATTATAGTCAAGTGGGGGGACAAGTCAATCGGTCGTACTAGTGAACGGGTGGCTGGAGCGGGAGACTGCCCATGGGCTGGAGGTGGACGACGCACTGCGGGTCATCTATGCTGGTCTCGATTACGTTTGTGCCGAGCGGCTGACCGCCAGCCCGCCCGACTGTTACCGGGCTGTGGCGGCGAAGGTACGCGCTACCTTGAGCGACACGGCTAGTATTATCTCGGGTAGCTGCTCACCCTCCCGCAGGCTTGGCAGCGGTTTCGGGGCGAGAGCGGTTGCACTGTCGGACAGGGTAAATGGTTTCAACAGATTTACCGGTTTGTCCACAATCCAGGGCAAGTTGCTGTGCTACGATTCGTTTTTTTCTAAACTGGAGTCTGGCAAATTTTCAGAATGCCCATATCTTGGGGTGGGCGACAATAAAAGCGCTAGATATGGGGGTTCGTAGTAGCGGCTTTAGCCGCTTTTGAGCCTTTGGGACGGCTGAAGCCGTCACTACGAACAAAAACGCCAGTGTCCAGTTCTAAATTCGCTCTAGCAGGTTATCGGGGAGACCTGTAGCATAGGGGTTCGTGCCCGTTTTTCGCTTGTTTTTGAACTATTTTGCTGCCCATAGGCCGCCACCGAGCGGCCAATATAGCCGGGTCGATCTTGTCCTCCACCGTCAGTCCGCCGGCCCACACCACTCCCGGCAGGTCGAGCACGGCGGCGGGGTCGGCGGCCGGAACCGACGCTATCCACGCATAGTCCGGCACGTACTTGAGCAGCCTCACGTCCATAGCCGCGAACGCCGTTTTGGCCGCCTGGCGCGGGATAAAGTCGAGTTGGAGCAGGACGTGAACCCGCCCTATTGCTGACGTCGCCGGGCGCGGCAGTGCCGGCCGGTCCGCTGCCGGGGGAGTGAAATGACCGGATTTGAGGTAGATAGTGTGACTGCTGTGGATTGTGGTGGATGCCGGAACCGGTGCGCGCTGTGCGCTGCTATCTGCTCGCGGCGTTTCTGGGGGTGTTGGCGCAGAAGCGGCTTGCGTCGCAGAGGTTACCAAGTGGCTTGCCAGCGGTAGAAGCAGGCTGGCGATGAGTACAAACCGCCCCAGTGCCCAAGATTTGCCGCGCGAGTGCATTTTAGCCCTCCTCTCTGTGGAAATCACACTTGCCAACCTGCAAGTGGGCTGGGTGCGTTCTAGTAGTGGAGAGGAGGAGAAAAACGCCTGGCTGGCAGAGCAAATTATACTGCCATTTGATTTTCCCAGCAAGGCAGCGATTGGCGAGGGATTTTCAAGGAGTGGTTGTGGGTTTTTGTGCCCTGTCCTGCTCTGAGCGTGGCCTCACGCCGTCGCTCGCGGCTCCGGCAGCCCTCGCGCCAGTCCATACCCGACCAGACACAGGGTCAGGGCCACGACAAAGAGGCCGGCAAAGCCCAGGAGGTCGACGACCAGCCCCCCCATCCCGGATAGCAGCGTGATCACTCCCATCAGCGTGTTGGAGAAACCCAGGTAGAGCGGTCGCTCGGCATCGGGCACCAGTTCTAGCAAAAAGTTGCTGCCTGTCAACACCTGCGAGGGACGCAGTGCGCCGTCCAGGACAAAGAGGGGCAGCACCAGATAGGGCAGCCAGTCCCCCTGAGGGTGGAAGAAACTCACCGTTCCCACCAGGACCAGCGCCAAGAGCGCCGTCATGCCGTTGCCCAGGCTCTGGATTCGCAGCGCCAACTGGTTCCCGCGCCGGTCGCTCAGCCACCCCCAGGGCAGGTTAAAGAGCAATTGGGCCGCCACGCGGACGGCCACATAGAGCCCCACCATACCGGCTGGCGCGCCCAGCACCTCCTTGGCATAGAGGCCGTAGAAAGGAAGGGCCACACTCGCCAATCCCAGCACCAGCCTGGTCGCCAGGAAACGGCGGTAGACCCAATCCTGCCACAGAATCTTGCGGGCACGCCGGATTTGTTCCCCCACGGTCAGTGTCTCCTGCACCGTCTCGCCCGGTGGCTCGCGGATAGAGATGAAAGCCAGCAGTGCCGGGACCATCACTGCGCAGTAAAGCCCAAAGAGCACCGCATGGCCGTGGGGAAAGGGCAAAGAGGGAGAGTTGAGGACCGCTTTCACGATCCAGCCGGCCCCCAGCCCCAGGAGGCCGCCCAGGAATTGGCGTATGGAAAAGAGTCGCCCTCTCCGCTGGGGCGGAATGGTCTTGGCCGTCACGTCAAAGAAGGAGAGCCCTGCCAGCCCGGCGGAGAGGCGGGCAGCGCCGTAGAGAAGGAAGAAGGCGAGGAGCAGGAGGTGTGGGTCATCGACCAGCCAGACGGTCGCTGCCAGCAGAATCCAGGCTGCGGTGCGGATTGCCGCTGCCAGGGTGTAGGTGGGCATTTTGCGCTCCATCCGCTGCAAGCGGGTGGAGACGAAAATCTGGGGCAGGAACCAGCCCGCGTTGCCCAACGGGGCCACCAGGCCAATGAGCAGGTTCGAGTCGGTGAGCTGGCTCACGAACCATGTCAGCACGAGTGGCGGGTCGATCAGCCGCTCGGCAAAGTTAAAGGCGGCACCGTTAAAAACGCTGAGGGTAAAGTTGCGCCGGACCTCTCGCCGGGGAATGACAGCCTCGCTCACCCCTCCCCCCGCTGTACGGCAATGATCTCGCTGATGATGCTGACGGCAATCTCGCGCGGGGTCTCGGCCCCGATGTCGAGGCCGATGGGGGTGTGGACCCGCGCCAGGAATGACTCGGCAACCCCTGCCTCGCGCGCGCGGCGGAAGGTGACGCTGGTGCGGCGGCGACTGCCGAGGAGGCCCACGTAGGCCACTGGACGGTCGGCCAGCACTGCCAAGGCTCGGTCATCCAGTGTGTGGTGGGGTGTGACCATTACCACAAAGGTCTGCTCGTCGAGGGGGAACGACGCCACCTGCTCAGCCAGGTCGCCAACCAGCAGCGTCTCGGCCCCGGGGAAACGCTGTGGGGTGACCATCTCGGGCCGCTCGTCGACGACTACGACGCGGTAGCCAAGAAATGCGCCCAGCTCCGCCACCGCCTGCCCGATGTGCCCCCCGCCCAGGATGAGCAGGGTGGCCCGGCGGGGTAAGACCTCGATAAAGATGCGCATGTCGCCGCCGCAGACGCCGGGGTCGCCCTGCGCCTCGTCCTGCAAGCGGTAGGCCACCTCCCGGGAGCGGCCCGCGGCGATGGCGGCCTTGGCCTCCTCGATCACGCGCGATTCCACGCCCCCGCCGCCGACGGTGCCCACCGCGCTTCCGTCAGCCAGGACCAGCATCTTGGCCCCTACTCCCCGCGGCGTGGAGCCCCCGGCCTCGATCACCGTGGCGACTGCCGCGGCCTTGCCCTCGCGCACCGCCGCCAGGATCGCTTCGTATACTTTTTCCAGCTCCTCGCTCATATCCTGCCCCTTGCCTACCCGCCCAGGATGGGGATGATGACTCCCCAGAGGGCATATAGGTCCAGCGTCACCAGCCCAGCTCCCAGCGTCACCATCGCCACCGCCCGGCCCCAGCGCGGCAGGAGCGCCGCTAGGCCCAGGAGCGCCGCCAGGCCCAAGGCCGTCCCGGCAGGGATGAGCGGCAGGCTGGAGCGGACCAGCCCCCAGGCCACCAGCAACGCGCCACTCCCTGCCATCGCCACCGCCGCCCAACGGACCGCGCGTGCGGAGAGGAGGTATTCCAACCCCAGGGCCGCCCCCAAGGCCAGGGGAATCAGGGCCGGGAAAAGGTACCGTCCCTGGTGCTGTACAAAGGTCACGTTGTATCCCAGGTAGACGAGTAGCGCCAGCGCCACTGTGACAGCCAGCAGCACCACACTATCTGCCTGGGAGTGAGTCAGGCGGGGACGCTTTCGATCCAGGAGCCAGCCCAGGAAGCCCGCCGCCAGCAATGCGCTAAAGAGGAGCAAGGCCAGGTAGATCGCGCCCTGGAACGGCACCGTCATCCAGCCGAACTGACCCCAAAAGCTCTGGAAAGTGGTGCGGACGAGGCGAACCGCCAGACCTGCCCAGCCGAACTCGGCCAGCCACTCGGCGGTGCGGGGTTGACCAACCACCACGCTGTTGTGGCGCGCCAGGCCAAGAGGGTCCGCCCAGCCGTAGGTGGCGATATTGCGGGCCAGCCACGTGCCAGCCACGAGCGCCGCTGCCAGGAACACCCATCCCGCCTGCGTTGCCACTTGCTTCCATTCGCCTCCCGTCCGCCGCATCCGCAACCAGAGCGCCAGCAGCGTCACGGGGAGCAGTAGGTATGCGGTCGTCTTGGTCAGCACCGCCAGGCCCAGCGTCAGCCCCAGCCCAATGAGGTACTGGCGGCCCTTCCCGGCGGTCACGTAGCGGACCAGCATCCACAGCGTCGCCCCGACGAACAGCTCGGCCAGCCCATCATTCTCGATCCCTGCCATCATCGTCAGGTGTTGGGGGAGGAAGGCGATAAGGGCTGTCGTCAGCAGCGCCAGTGAGGGACGGCCGGGAAAGAGGTCGCGCACCAGCCCGTAGGCCACGATCAGCAGCGGCAGGCCGATGGCGACGGAAAAGAGGCGCAGGGCCAGAGGCGCGCCGTCAAAGAGGAGATAGACTGGTGCGGCTAGCAGGTAGTAGAGAGGTGGCTGGTGATCCTCATAGGTGAGCGGAGCGATGGGCAGTTCGGGCGGAAAGTTGCGCTCCACCCGTTCCCAGATAGCAGCTTGGTCATAGTCCCCCATCTCCATCACTGGCAGGGCCCCGTTCTCGGCGAGAGCGCGGATATAGTTATAGTGCGCTGGCTCGTCCGGCACCTGCCAGGGCGGGGTGTACACCGCGTAGAGCGTGCCCAGGATCACATAGGCCAGAAGGATCAAGGCCAAAAGAGGTCGGGAGTTATTGTTCATTCCGTTTTCCCCGGAGGGTATTGTACCCCCGCCGAGGAGATTGGCAAGGGAAACTCACCTCAGCCCCCCCGCGGCCAGGAATGAGGTGAACGAGGCCAGGAACCAGTGAATGAGAAACGGGTAGAGTGAGGAGCGGGTGCGCCAGGCGACGTAACCAAAGGCCGTCCCGCCAAAAATGCAGCTCAGTGTCTCCAGCTCCGGCTTGCCTATATGGGCCATAGTGAATGGAACTGCCTGTAGCAGCAGGGCTATCGGCCCGACGGCGCGGTAGAGGGCAAAGAGGAGAAAGCCGCGGAAAAAGAACTCCCAGCCAAACAGTTCAACGCCGTCGGCGATCCAGCCGGGGAGGACGCCGGAGGCGGCATGGCCGTAATAGTTCCGAAAATCAGCGCCGCGGGCGACAAAGAGCATCACCACCGCCATCAGCGCCCACCCGCCCAGCGTCAGCGCTAGGCCGGCTCTCCAATCCCCAAGCTGTAGCCCGTAGCGGGCCGGGGATTCACGAAAGAGTAACAGGATGACGAACAGTGGAACGACCAGATAGAGCAAGGTGCGCGAGAGCAGCGAATTGCCCCAGAGGACGTGATACCCGTCCACCACCAACAGCAGCGTGGTGACGACCACCACTGTGACGGCCCGCCAGTCCGTTTGTTTTGTGGTTTTTGTCAGTAACTCAGCCATATATGGTTCCCCTCTGGTCCCACTAGTGCCCGCAACACGTCCCAATCTCGCGCCAGCTCCCAGCCCCAGTTGACCAGCAACAACAGCACCAGCAGGAGAGCGAGAGCCTTTTGCCAGCGCGTCGCCCGCCGCCAGGGGTGGTCGCACAGCGCATAGGCAGCCAGGACAGCCAGGAGGGGCAGGAGCGGCACGTGGAAACGGTCCTCAGCCAGGATTAGCATGTGGATGCCCACATAGTAGATAATCAGCAGGGCGGCCAAGGCGCTCTCGCGCCGGGGACGGGCAAGCGCCAACCCTGCCAGCCCCGCCGGGGCGACGAACACAAAGGGCAGACACAGGAGCAGCAGCGCGCCGACCACCAGTTCCCCTCGCCAGTGGCCAAAAAAGTCATTGCTGTAAAAGTAGAGCAGGGCGCGCTTGTCCAACCCCCAGAAGTAGCCGAGCTTGCGCACCATCAGATAGGGCACCCGGAGCGGGTCGGCCCGGACATAGGTCCAGAACAGTTCCATCCCCCGCCGGTTCCGCTCCCCATCGTCGAGGATGGGGAAAAGCTCGAAAGAGATGTCGGCATTGAAGGTGCCGGTGGACTGGGGGTGGTATCCCTCGTGGAGGTCATAGCCCAGGGAGGATTCGATAAAGGTGAACTCGCCGTGCAGGAGTGTGTTGCGCACCGACCAGGGGACGGTGACGACCAGGAAGCAGAGGATGAGCATCGCGCCGCGCTGGAGACCGGCGCGGCGCGGCCGGGCGATGGCCCAACCCCATAGGGCGACTAGGGGGACGAAAGCGGAGACGACTGAGCGGGCGAGCGCGGTGAATCCCAAGAGGAATCCGGCGAGAGCCCAATCTCGCATCCGCCCCCGCTTTCCTGCCGCCAGCACAGCCCACAGGGAGAGAGCCAGCAAGGGGGTGTAGAGATTCTCCGTCGCCAGGGCGAGGGGATAGAGGAGCAGCAACGGGTAGGCCGCCATCGCCGCCGCGCCCCAGCGGGAGGCCCGTTCCGAAAAGCCCAGTTGCCGCCCCAGGAGAGCTGTGAGGGGAACCAGCGTCGCGCCCAACACTGCCTGGACCAGCCGGGCGGCGAAAAAGCGCCGGGGCCCGGTCCCGGCGACCGCATAGACGAGGGCCAGAAAAGCCGGGTAGAGAGGGGGGCGGAAGCTGGTGAGGATTCCGCGCGGGTCATAGTCCGGCGGCACCTCCATATCGAGACCGTAGTAGTGGATATAGCGCTGCACCAACGCCAGGTCCTCCTCGGCATACCAGCGATAGCCATTGCCGGCGACGATGGAGCGGGCCAGCATATCGTACTGGAACATATCGTCCAGCCCGATCGGCAGATCGGCGGTGGCGATGACCACGGTCAGCCGCAGGGCCAGAGCCAAGAGAAAGAGCAGGGCGATCGCTCGCCGGCCTGTGAAAGAGCGACTTTCTGACCGATTTCTGGTGTGCAAAATCGTCACCTGCCTCCTGTCAGTAGGCCCCGATCTCGCGCAGCCGGTCGTCGTCTATCCCAAAATGGTGCGCCAGTTCGTGCCGCACCACGTGCCTGACCATTGCCCGTACCTCCTCCCAGGTGCGGCAGCGCATCAGGATCGGCTGGCGGTAGATGCTGATCTTGTCCGGCAGGACCAAGCTATAGTTATGAGTGCGCTTGGTCCGCGGGATGCCGTGGTAAAAGCCAAGGAGCTGGGAGCGATGGCGCACTTTGGCTAGGCGCATCGTCTCGGAGTCGGGCCAATCCTCGATCACGACCTCGACGTTATCCGACTCGAGTTCCTCCGGGAGGTCGTCCCAGGCCTCGGCGACGAACTGCTCAAAGAGATCGCGGCCCATAACAGGCTTATTATAGCAGCAAGTGCCTATCCTGGCACATGGAGCTGGGCGAGAGCGCGTCCCACTCGCGCGACCTTTTGTCGGGGAACCGGTAGGATTATATTCAGCCGTGGTCGGCACATTTACAGGTCTCGGGGCGACTTCAGTTGGGCTTTGCGGGCTATTCCGGGCTCCATTCCCCGGTCTTTGCGGAGAGAACCCGGCTAAAGCCCCTGTTCCAAAGCTGGTGGTCTCCCCCTCGAGTGTTGGTGCTGCTCGCCCGTCCCGGCGGGCGCCAAACCGCCTGACCAAGAGCCTATCCGAAAAATGCTCATGGTGCGCGTTTGAGCGCGCCTTCTCGGCACTGAAGCGCCCGCTACTAACCGTCCCCCTGGCTTTCCGGACGGGCTCCAAGCCAGCAAAGCCCCCTTCGGGGGTAGAGTTTCGGCCTGCAGGGCTTTGCTTGTGAGCCCGGACGTTCACGTCCGGGCGGGTTTGGCCTCTGACCGTGCCCCCCTACCTGAGGCGCGGTAGGGGCAGGTCTTGCACCTGCCCCGGCAGGGCAACCGCGAGGGTTGCCCCTACCTGTGGGTGGTAAAGATCACTGGGCCGCGCTTGCGCTGGGCAGATAGGCTCCGGAGGGAGGGATTGTCGGAACAATTTGTCAACTCGCAACGCGTCCGGGCAAAGCCGTGGCCCATAGATGGTATCGTGGGCAAAAGTTTCCGGTAGCTAGAGCAGGGAGGGCAGACGAGGCTAGCATTTCCCACTTGCCTCCTGTCCCACTCTCGAGTACAATACCTGCGCACTTGGGCCGAGGCGGGGGAATGAGCGTCGTTGACGAGATCAAACAGAGGCTAGACATCGTTGAGATTATCGGCGCATCCGTCCCGCTACAAAAAGCGGGACGTAATTACCGGGCGCTGTGTCCTTTTCACAACGAAAAGACCCCCTCCTTCTATGTCTTTCCCGATAGCCAGCGTTGGCATTGCTTTGGAGCCTGCGCCGAGGGCGGCGACCTCTTTTCCTTTGTGATGAAAAAAGAGGGATGGGATTTTCGTACCGCGCTGGAGGAACTGGCCCGCCGGGCTGGGGTGGAACTCAAACCACGCACCCCGGCCCAGGTCAAGGCGGAGGAGGAGGCCGATAGACTGCGGGCGGCGGTGGCGGAGGCGGTCCGCACCTATCACCATCTTCTCCTTCACGGGCCGGAGGCAGCCGCAGCCCGTGACTACTTGGCCCGTCGTGGCCTCTCTGCCGAGACTATTGAACGTTTCCAATTGGGCTATAGTCTCCCTGGCTGGGATAACCTTCGCGCGCGTCTCACCGCTCAGGATTTCACCGTGGCGGAACTGGTCCGCGCTGGATTGCTGATCGAGCGGGAGGACGGCACCACCTACGACCGCTTCCGCGACCGGCTGATGATTCCGATCCGTGACGCCAGCGGGCGGCCCATCGCCTTTGGCGCGCGCACCCTCGACCCGGAAGGGACCCCCAAGTATATCAATTCCCCTCAATCCCCTCTCTTTGATAAAAGCCATACCCTCTTTGGCCTCGACCTGGCCCGCGAGGGAATCAGGCAGCAGGACCGGGTGGTCATTGTCGAGGGGTATATGGATGTGATGCAGGCCCACCAGGCCGGTTTCCGCAACGTCGTGGCCCAGATGGGCACCGCCCTCACCGAGGCTCAGGTGCGCCGGCTCAAGCGGATGACCCGCCGCTTTGTGCTGGCCCTCGACCCCGACGCCGCCGGGGTACAGGCAACGCTGCGAGGGTTGCAGGTGGCCCGCGAGACACTGGACCGGGAGTGGGAGCCGCTCTTTGACCCGCGCGGCCTGGTCGGCTTCGAGGGGCGGCTGGAGGCCGAGATCCGCATCCTCACCCTGCCCACCGGATATGACCCCGACGACCTGATCCGCAGCGACCCCGGCCGCTGGCGGGAGCTGGTCGAGGAGGCCGCCCCGGTGGTCGAGTTCTACCTGCAGATGCTGAGCGCCGATGCCGACCTGGATGACGCCAAGGAGCGGGCGCGGATCGTGGAATCGATGTTGCCTCTCCTGCGGGACGTGGCCGACCCGGTGGAGCGGGAAGCGTACGCTCAAAAGCTGGCCCGAACTGTGAACGTCGAGACACGCACGGTGCTGGACCGCCTCCGAGCGGCAGAGCGCAAGGCGGCGCGGCGGGCGGGCCCGCCCGCTGTGCCCGCCCAACAGGCCCGCTCGGCGCGGATGGATCTGGAGACGCACTGCCTGAGAACTATTCTGGCGCGAACGTGGCTGCTGTCACGGGTCAATCAGGAACTGGAAAAGCGCCACCTGTCACCCCTGCGGGCACAGGATTTCGAGGACGTGGCCCACCAGGCCATCTTCCAGGCCTGGCAGCAACTCCTCTCTGCGGCGGAGCCGCACCCCGACCAGTTGCGGGAGCTGCTGCCGGAGGAGGTGACCGAACACCTGGACCGGCTGCTGGAGGATATAGAGGATTTGGCCGAGGAGCAGTGGCTGAGAGAGGGGGTGCAGGCCGCGTTGCGGCTCCAGGAGCGGAACCTGCGACAGACCGTGGCCGAGTTGCGCGCGTTGCTGCAAGAGGCTGCCGATGCCGGGCAGTCGGAGGTATATGGCAAGGCTTTGCTGGAGGAGAATGCCCGCGTGATCCTGCAGGTTCAACAGGCCCTGTGGGATCGCAAGTGGAACGCAGTGGATAGCAGCCGGTATGGAGAAGAGGGGGAATGAGCGATGCGGATGACGGTTCCACAGGGAACCACTACGGCACGTTGGACATTGGTGCGCCTGTACCGGAAGAGGGCATGGAGCCGGGTGCAGAGCAGTGGGTCCGACCACTGTTGGACGAGCCCGAGCCCACGGTAAGGGAACTGGAGGAAACTGAGGAACTGGAACATAAAGTATTGGCAGAACTTGCCACAATTGAGGACCCGGTCCGGATGTACCTGCGAGAGATCGGCCAGGTAGCTCTGCTGGAACCACACCGCGAAATGTGGCTCGCCACCGTGCGAGAGACATCGGCTCTGCTGGCAGCCACCCGGCAGGAATTGGCCGCCAAGCTTGGACGGCCCCCCACCAACGTCGAGGTCTGGGAACAGTTGGTGCGCCGGTCGCTGGCGCTCTGGCGCGAGGCGGAGCAGCTCACCCGCCGCGAGGGTATCGAGCCGCCCGACTTGGGGGCGATCTTGGAGGAGGCAAGCTCTCTGCGCCGGACATGGCTGCTGGCTTCTGGTTCCTACCTGCACAGCTACCTGGAGGGAGGCAATGTCTCCGAGGACGAGCAGTGGGCGGAGCTGACGCGGATGCTCTTGGAGATGCTGATGTATCTCTACCTGCTGCCTGACTCCACGCTGGATTACTACAGCGAGACGTGGCGGCGGCGGGGCCGTCCGCCGGGCATCCGCAGCCTTCGCGCCCGCAAGCCCAGTGAGGAGGTGCTGCAGGCCAGTTGGACCGATGTGGACCACCGCGCCGCTCAGGCCCAGCAGGAGTTGATCCAGGCCAACCTGCGGCTGGTGGTCAACGTGGCGAAACGATATATGGGGCGGGGCATCTCCTTCCTGGACCTGATCCAGGAGGGGAACATTGGCCTGCTGCGAGCGATCCAAAAGTTCGACCATACCAAGGGCTTCAAGTTCTCCACGTACGCGACGTGGTGGATTCGCCAGGCTATCAGCCGTGCTATCGCCGACCAGTCCCGTACCATCCGCATCCCGGTCCATATGGTGGATACCATCAACCGCCTGTCCCGCGTCCAACGGCAGTTAACCCAGGAATTGGGTCGCACGCCGATGCTGGAAGAGTTGGCGCTGGAGATGGACCTGCTGGAGGAGGAGGATGTGCAGGCTATCCGTGAGGCGATGGTGACAGAGACGAGCCTCCCGCCGGACCTCAAGCGACGCCTGCGCCGCGCGGTGGCCAAAGTGCGCTCCATCAAGCGCATCGCTCAGGAGCCAATGTCCCTGGAGATGCCGGTGGGGGAGGAAGAGAACAGTCAACTGGGCGACTTTATCGAGGACGAGACGATTATGGGGCCAGATGACGCCACCTACCAGCAGCTCCTGCGGGAGCAGATCCACAGTGTGCTGGATGCGCTGAACGAGCGGGAGCGAGCGGTGTTGGAGATGCGGTATGGCCTCTCCGACGGGCGTCCTCATACGCTGGAGGAGGTGGGCAAGGCCTTTGACGTGACGCGGGAGCGGATCAGGCAGATCGAGTCGAAAGCGCTCCGCAAGCTGCGTCACCCCGGCCGCAGCCGCAAATTGCGGGACTTTTTGGGCTAGCTCCCCACCTGGCACCTCCTTTGTTATGGTATCATCCTGTCAATGGCTGCTCCCAGTACGCGCCGCCCGTATCGTTCCCCTATCCTCTGGGCCGTCCTGTTGACGGCCCTCTACCTGCTCGCCCTGGCGACCGAGGTTAGCCCCTTCCTCTTTGGCAACGATGAGTGGGGATGGCATCACCGCCCCCCCTCCCCTGTCACTTGCCCGCGCTGGTGGCCCGCCATAACCGTCATGGCCCTCTACCTCCTGGTTGTCGTGCTGTGGATGGAAAACCGCGGTGCGGACCGTCCCTCTCACCGCCGCGAATGGGTCGCTCTGGCGTTCCTGGTTCTGATGGCCCCGGCTATTCAGGTCGCTCTGAAATATATTCACTATCGCTACCCCATCGAGTTCTACCTCTACCGCACCATCGGTCCACACAATGGCTTTTGGCAGATCGCCATCGGCACCGATGACCTGGTTCACTACCTGCGTACCTATCCCGAACAGATGCGGGCTTATCCCTTTGTTCATACAGCAGTCCACCCCCCTGGCGACATCATCTACATCTGGCTGTGGCGCAAGGGGCTGGAGCACCTGCCTGGTCTGGCCCACACCGTGGCCCAGTTCTTTCGCGCCTACAACTGCGCCGATCTCCAGTTCGTGCGGCTGAATGATGCCCAAATCAGCAGCGCGCTGGCCCAGATGACCATCCCCCTTCTCAGCGGCTGGTCGGCTATTCCCATCTACCTGCTGGGCAAGCGGCTTGCTGGCCCGCGGACAGGGTTCCGCGCCGCTGCGCTCTATGTCGTTCTCCCATCCCTCACTCTCTTTACGATGCGCTGGGATCAGCTTTACCCGCTCTTTATGGCCCTCGCGCTCTATTGGCTCCACGTCGGGCTGGAGGAGCGGCGACCGGTCAGCTTTTTCCTCGCCGGACTGGCTGTCTCTCTCTCCTCCTTTATGAGCCTGGGCAACCTGACTATTTTGCTCCTCCTGGGCGTATACGGGTTGGCCCATCTGGTCTGCGCCGGCATCCTCCACTGGCGGGAATGGCTGCGCCGGACCTGGACGGGCTGGCTGTTGTTAGCCCTGGGCAGCGCGTCGGTGTGGCTGTGCTACCAGGTGCTGTTCGGCCCCTCTTTTTTGGACGTCCTGAACAGGATCCTAGAGACTCACTTTCACCTGGGACGGTCCTACTGGCTGTGGGTGGGCTACAATCTGTATGATTTCGCGGCTTTTCTGGGGATTCCGGTCGCCGTGGTATTTGTGGCCGAGAGCATCCGCGCCTGGAGAGGGGTCACGTGGAGAGGTGTGGCGATGCCACGGCAGGCCATTCCCGCCCTATCCGTCGGCCTGGCGCTTTTGGCGCTCGATATCTCGGGCGTCTCGCGGGGCGAGGTGGGACGGATGTGGCTGCCGTGGATGAGTGGTGCTTGTCTGGTCGCCGCCACCGGCCTGAGCCGGCGGCCCCGTCGCGCGGATTATTGGCTGATCCTGACCCTGCTCGCGTTGCAGTCCATTTTCTTTACGCTTTTCCTGCGCGTCTCGGCCACCGGGATGCCCAGCTTCCGGCCTCACCACCCTGTGACCAACGCCCCGCATCCCGCCTACCGGCTCGAAGCTAGGCTGGGGAGAAGCATAGAGTTGGTCGGCTATGACCTGGAGCCGGAGGAACCTGTGCCGGGAGGGACCCTGCACTTGACCCTGTACTGGCGGGCGGTGGCGCGGCCCGCCAGTCCCTACACTGTCTTTACCCACCTGTTGGGCGAGGGGGAAACACTGGTCGGTCAGCAGGACAATATGCCTGTGCAGGACACTCTCCCCACCACCTGCTGGCAGCCGGGCGAGTTCGTGGCCGATCCCTATGACATCCCCGTCGCCGCCGACGCAGAGCCGGGGGTCTATGTCTTGGAGGTGGGTATGTATGATCTGCTCACAGGCGAGCGGCTGCCGGTCAGCGGTCCACCCGGTCAGCCAGCGGACCGGCTGTTATTGCGGCCAGTCCGCCTCGCGTCTCCGTGACCCGTTGCTCTGCCGGAGCGACTAGGAGGCCGTCGGAAAAGTGCCCACAGGCACTACGGAGGTGGGAATCGCATAGCTTTTTGCCAGCTCTGGGTTGCCCCAACGAACGGCCCAGCGATCAGGTCGCCCCTGTTCCGCCGCCACCAGCGCCACGTGGGCCATCACGATCCCCCCATCAATGGGGGCCGGTTCGACGAGGGCCAGCGCCAACTCTCCGTCCCCTGCCAGGAACCGCCAGGGCTGCCGGTTGCGGGCCGAAGGGGCGAGCCGCGCCAGCGCCAATAGCTTCACCAGCGCCGGGTCGGCTCCCTGTGGCGACCAGCGCACCCCCCAGCGCCCGGCAAAGACGATCTCCTCCAGCGGTCGGCGGTGGCGCGCAGCCACCAGCCAGCGGACCGTCCCGTCGTGGAGCCGCGCCCAGGGGTCACGGCGTGGATACCCCAGAGCGACGGTAGCTACCACGTCCTCCTCCTCTGTCTCCACCTCCCGCGCGGCCCGGTCGGGATGATATGAGCCGGTCATCCAGCAGGTTCCCAGACCCAGACGCGTTGCCTCCAGCACCACCTGCTCCAGCACATATCCCACGTCCAACCGCGCCAGGTCGTCGGCGGGGGGTGAGAGAGCCACAAGGAGATGTGGCGCGCCCTGGACCAGGCCGTACACTCCGGCGTAGCGGGCCAGGATGCGCGCCACCCGCTCCTGACCGCTCACTAACACCACGCGGATACTCGTTTGGCAGGGCCGCTCCGCCCCGTCAGCCAGGTCCAACAGCCGTGCCAGATGCCGCTCTGCCACAGCCGCGGCGGTGTAGCGGCGGACGCTGCGACGTTGGCGGATCGCCGTGTATAGGTCCACCAGTCGCTCCTCTAGGGGATGGTCACCTCGGCGCTGCCCAGCAACTCCAGCGGGTGAACGTCCCGGTGCTGAACGCCCCAGACCTCCACAGTGTAACGGCCGGAGGGCAGGCCGGTCAGATCCATCCGCACCGAGTAGCCGCACATACAGCGGCATACCTCTCCCACGTTGGTCTCGATCACCTTGATGGTCGCTCCCTCTTGCCCGGCCGAAAGCGCCAGTTCCGCGCAGCAGACATAGAAGAGATTTTGCTCGATGTGGATAGCTCCGTTCTGGGCGGTGACCTCAACCCCGGCCCATGTATCCAGTTCGTCGAGCGGTATCGACTCATCACACGGCCCGGCGGCACTGGTCAGAGTGACCGGGGTGCTGGCGGGGGTTACCTCTCCGGCCGCGCTCACCGTGCCGCTCCAGACCACGGACGCCTGCGCGTGGCTCAGGGCGACCTGATAGGTCGGCTCCATGACCACCGGGTACGAGACCTCGAGCGTCCACTCGCCAGAGCGCCAGGCAAAGGTGGAGGCCCCCACCAGTCCCGCTGGGGTGCGGTTCTCTTTGGCCCATCCCTCCTGCTGGTCCAGACCAAAGCCGGGATAGGTTGCGGATAGGTAGGCCAGGACGGTCCGAAAAACATCATCCACTGTACCAACCTCCTTGGGTTCGGCGTCGGAGGGGCGGCCGCAGATCACAGTGGCTTGCCCCACATCGTCGGTGTGGACCTCGTACTGCTGCCCCCGCGCCTGGAGGATGACCCGGTAGCCGGGGGTGATGACCTGGATGTAGGCCGTCCCCGGTTGCGGGCATCCCAGGCTGCTGTCGGGCCAATCCACAGTCTCGTAGGAAAGCACAGTCACTTCCGCTGTGGAGAGTCCCAGCTCTGCCGCCAGGCTGTTTCGGGCGGCGGAGGCAGCGGGGGGCAGGGTGGAGTATGATGGCAGGGACGAAGTATCTTGCTGCGGGAGGGGCAGCGGGCTTTGGGTGGGTTCTGGAAGGGGGGACGGGCCTGCCGCACCAGGCACGGGGTCGGATAGGATCACGACCTGGCTCGCCGTGGCCTGTACGGGATAGGATTCCATCACGGGGCCGGTGAAGGCGGCCTGCACTCGCTGCCCCACCTGGAGAGAGGCAAAGGTCGCCGGGAGCAAGTTGCCCTCTTCCAGCCGATAAATGCGAGTCTCTGCGGTCACGGTGACGGATGCGCGGTCGAACTCGGTATCTTGCTCGGTGACGCCCTCTATGAGGATGGACCCCGCCGGGTCCAAGTGAGTGATCGTGCCACGGATGTCCGCCTCCGCGATGGTTGGCGGGGCCGCCGGAGCGCAGCCAGCGATCAGCGCCAGCAGCGTGACGGATAGAGCAAATGTTTTCAACCCTCTCATGCCAGTTCCTCCTGGTCACGAAAATTGTAGCACCTGTTTACCGCGGGTGAGAGACGGGAAGCAGGAGGCAGGAAAACGGTGCCTCTGTAATGCAGTCGAACGCGGTACGCGGGTGCGAATCGTACCTTATGGACGCTGGTCACTGGCTGTTGGTTCCCGTTGGGCCACCTGGTGCTACAGTCCAAAGAGACGGTGGTCACCAGCATAGACCCGGAAACCCTGCCCGCGGACGTAGCCGATGAGGGTGATGTCCCAGGCGCGGGCCAGGTCTATGGAGAGTGAGGTGGGGGAGGTGAGGGAAGCGACCACCGGCATGCCCATGCGTGCTGTTTTCCCCAGCATCTCTGAACTGACCCGGCCCGATGTCAGCAGGATGTGGTCGCGCGTCGGACGGCCCTGGCGCAGGCAGGTCCCCGCCAGTTTGTCTACCGTGTTGTGGCGGCCCACGTCCTCTGCCACGCAGATGAGGCCCGTTCCGTCCGATAGGGCCGAGGTATGGATACCGCGGGCCTGCCGATAGAGATCGGCCTCGGCCTGCAAGCGGTGTGTCAGGCTGATCACCTGCTCCAGCGTGACGCGCAGAGCGGAGATGAGGGGCGGGCGGGCCTCCGCCAGGTTCTCAAAGGTCGTTCCCCCAGAGCAACCAGAGGTGATGGTGCGCAGCGTCGGTGGTGTGATGTCCTTGTACAGCCAGACGTCCACGCAACTGCCGGAGCCGCACACGCGCACATCGGCCACGTCTCCCATCCCGTCGATGAATCCCTCATTATAGAGGAACCCCAGCGCCAGTTCCTCCAGGGAGGTCGGTGTGCACATCAGGCCGACCAATTCCATCCCGTTGACATAGAGGACCACGCGCTCCTCGACGGGCACGTGCCCCGTGGCTGGCTGCGCCGCGCCGTCTTGGACCTGGGTAAAGGTATACTTGAGGATGCCTTTGGTCATTTTGACAGCAATCGCTGCGCCCGCTCCGCGACCGCCGACGGCGTAAAGCCGAACTGCTCCATCAGCACCTGGTAGGGGGCCGAAGCGCCGAATCGCTCGATGCTGACCACGTCGCCTGTCGGGCCGATGTACTTTTCCCAGCCCTGCGCCACGCCGGCCTCGATAGCCAGGCGGGCGGAGACGGTCGGAGGCAGCACCTCGTCGCGGTAGGGGCGGGGCTGGGCGTCAAAGAGCCGCCAACTGGGCATGCTCACCACCCGCGCTGCCACGCCCTGCTGGGAGAGTAGCTCCTGGGCCGCCAGGGCCAGGTGGACCTCGGAGCCAGAGCCGATGAGAATGAGGTCCGGGTCGCCATCGGGCGGGTCGCGGAGGACGTAGCCGCCGCGGGCCAGGTTGGCGGCCCTCGCCACCTCGCTTTGATCCAGCACCGGCAGGGACTGGCGGGTGAGGATCAAGGCCGTGGGGCCGTCCCTGTGCTCCAGGGCTACCCGCCAGGCGAAGACCGTCTCGTTGGCGTCGCAGGGGCGGATGAGGACCAGGTTGGGGATTGCTCGCAGCGCAGCCAGGTGCTCCACCGGCTGATGGGTGGGACCGTCCTCGCCGATCCAGACCGAGTCATGGGTCCAGACATAGATAACGGGCAGATGGGACATTGCCGCCAGGCGCACCGGCGGGCGCATATAGTCGGAAAAGACCAGGAACGTGCCGCCGTAGGGGATGAGCCCGCCGTGGAGGGCTATGCCATTGAGGATGCTGCCCATCGCGTGTTCCCGCACGCCAAAGTGGATGTTCCGCCCGGCGGGCGTCTCACGCTGCAAGTCGCCAAGCCCTTGCAGGAAGGTGTTGTTGGAAGGGGCCAGGTCAGCCGAGCCACCGACGAGGGTGGGGAGCAGCGGGGCGAGCGCGTTGAGGACGGTGCCGGAGGCCTTGCGCGTCGCCAGCGGGCCGTCATCGGGGACAAAGGTCGGGAGCGCAGTTTCCCAGCCATCGGGCAGCTCTCCCGCCCACAGCCGCGTCAGCAGCACGGCCTCCGCTGGATACTCTTGTTCGTAGCGCTCGAACAGCTCCTGCCAGTGGGCCTGTGCCTCCTGGCCCTCTGCCACGGCGCGGCGGAAGGATGCCAGTGCCTCCGGCGGGACCAGGAAGTGAGCATCGGGCGGCCAGCCCAGCGCCTGCTTGGTCAGCCGCACCTCCTCCTCGCCCAGAGGCGCGCCGTGGGCGGCGGCCGTGTCCTGTTTGTGCGGGCTGCCGTAAGCGATGTGGGTGCGGCAGAGGATGAGCGAGGGTCGGGCCGTCTCCGCCTGGGCAGCGCGGATGGCAGTGGCGATCCCGTCCAGGTCGTAGCCGTCCACCGTTTGGACGTGCCAGCCGTAGGCGCGGAAGCGGGCTGCCACGTCCTCGGTAAAGGCCAGGTTGGTGGACCCTTCGATCGAGATCTTGTTGTCGTCGTAGAAATAGATCAGCTTCCCCAGGCCCAGGTGACCGGCCAGAGAGGCCGCCTCATGGCTCACGCCCTCCATCATATCCCCGTCGGAGACGATGGCATAGGTGTAATGGTCAAAGATGGGGAACTCGGGCCGGTTGAACGTGGCTGCCAGGAACCGCTCGGCGATGGCCATCCCCACTCCGTTGGCGAACCCCTGCCCCAGCGGGCCGGTGGTCGCCTCCACGCCGGGGGTCAGGCCGACCTCGGGGTGACCGGGGGTGAGGCTGGACCACTGGCGAAAGCGCTCCAGTTCGTCCAGCGAGAGGTCGTAGCCGGCGAGGTGCAGGAGGCTGTAGAGCAGCATCGAGCCGTGCCCGGCCGAGAGGATAAAGCGGTCCCGGTCCGGCCAGTGGGGGTCGGCGGGGTTGTGCTTGAGAAAGCGGGTCCAGAGCACATAGGCTACGTCCGCCATTCCCATCGGCAGGCCGGGGTGTCCGGAGTTGGCCTTTTGGACCGCGTCCATAGCCAGGGTGCGGATGGTGTTGATGCAGAGTTTATCGAGGTTTGTGTCCATAGTTTTTGGTTTCAGGGTTATAGGTTGCAAGTCGCAGGTTACAGGTTTTTGGTCAGCGGACGGTGACGTCATACCGCTGGGCAAGCTCCTCCAGTGCCCAGCGGGCTGTCTGGGCGACCTCGGGGTCCGGGTCGTTCATCGCTTGGCGCAGGGGGTGGACGTGTTCCAATCGTCCCACCAGCGCCAGTGTGTGCGCGGCGGCGCGGCGGACGTGAGGTGATCCTTCCTGCAGCGCGGTCAGCAGCGGGGT